>CALNCF010000327.1 GCA_937875035.1 uncultured Sphingobacteriaceae bacterium
TGGGCGTGGTCGCCGACCTCGCCGATGACATCGTGGTGATGCGCAAGGGTGAGAACCCCAGCGAAGTGCTGGCCAGGGTAAAAGAGAAGATCGCCGATATCAATGAAAATATTTTACCTGCGGATGTGAAGATGGTTACTTTTTACGACCGCGACAACCTGATGAAATTCTGTACTGAAACCGTCATGCACAATCTCATAGAAGGGATCGTGCTGGTGACAGTGATCGTGCTGATATTCATGGCCGACTGGAGAACCACGGTGATCGTATCCATGATCATACCGCTGGCCCTGCTCTTTGCCTTTATTTGCTTACGGTTGATGGGTATGTCGGCTAATCTCCTGTCGTTGGGAGCGATCGACTTCGGGATCATCATCGATGGCGCCGTGGTTATGGTCGAGGGGATGTTCGTGATGCTCGACCATAAGGCGCATAAGTTCGGCATGGAGCGATTCAACAAGATGTCGAAGCTGGGCTGGATCAAGAACACCGGCTCGGAATTGGGCAAGGCTGTGTTCTTCTCCAAGCTTATTATCATCACCGCCCTCATCCCGATCTTCTCGTTCCAGAAGGTAGAAGGGAAGATGTTCTCACCTTTAGCCTTTACCCTTGGTTTTGCATTGGTCGGCGCCCTGCTGTTCACGCTTACGCTGGTGCCTGTTATGGTATCGGCCTTGCTTAAAAAGAATGTACGGGAGAAAGAGAATGCCTTTGTACGGGGCATTAAAAAATATACGCTGAAGGCTTTCAACTTTACCTACGCGCGTAAGAAAAAAAGTGTGCTTGCCGCTTTCGCGATCCTGATCCTGAGCCTTGGCTCGGCAAGCTTCCTCGGTACGGAGTTCCTTCCGCAGCTTAACGAAGGGGCTTTGTGGGTAGAGGCTAAGATGCCGATGAGCAGCTCGCTTACCGAATCGGTAGCGATGGTCGGTAAGATCCGGGAGAAGCTACTGGAGTTCCCCGAAGTATCGGAAGTGCTCTCGCAAACCGGCCGTTCGAATGATGGTACCGACCCGTCGGGCTTTTATTACATGCAATGCCAGGTAAACCTCTTGCCTAAAAAAGAATGGAAACGGAAGATATCCGTGAACGAGCTGATCGAGCAGATGGATGTATCGCTCAAAGAGTTCCCGGGTATCCAGTATAATTATTCGCAGCCCATTATCGACAATGTGCAGGAGGCTGTGGCCGGGATGAACGCGAACAATGCGGTGAAGATCTTCGGTGATGATCTCGATGAGCTTAATCACCTGGCAGATTCGGTCGTAAAGCAGATTGAAAATATACCCGGGGTGAAGGATGTAGGTATCCTGCGTAACGTAGGGCAACCGGAAATGAGCATTCACCTCGATGAAGACAAGATGGCTTTTTATGGTGTGGTCACTGCCGATGCGCAGGCCGTGATCGAGATGGCGATCGGGGGTAAAACGGCTACACAGTTCTATGAGGGTGAAAAGAAATTCGACATCAGGATCCGTTACCAGAAAGAGTACCGTATGTCGGAAGAAGACCTGAATATGCTGATGGTCCCGACCATCCGTGGAAACAAGGTACCCCTGAAAGAGATATCCGAAGTACGGACCGTTACCGGCCCTGCATTTATCTATCGTGACAACAATAAGCGTTTTATCGGGGTGAAATTCTCCGTACGTGAACGTGACCTGGGCAGCACCATTAAGGAGGCGCAATCGCAGGTGAAAAAGATCAGCCTGCCTAAAGGATATACGATTACCTGGGCAGGGGAGTTTGAGAACCAGGTGCGCGCGTCGGCCCGCCTGGCGCAGGTGGTACCCATCTGCTTGGTGCTGATCTTCATCATCCTGTTCGTCACCTTTGGCCATGCCCGCGATGCCGGACTCGTGCTGGTGAACGTACCCTTCGCGCTCATCGGCGGGATCCTCGCGCTGCATGTTACGGGTACGATCTTCGGTATCTCCGCAGGGGTAGGCTTTATCGCGCTTTTCGGGATCTGTATCCAGAACGGGGTGATCCTGGTATCGGTGTTCAAGCGGAACCTGGAAAGCAGGATGTCGCTGGCTGATTCGATTAAGCAGGGAGTGGAGTCGCGGATCCGACCAGTGGTGATGACAGCCCTGATGGCAGCGATCGGTCTGCTTCCCGCAGCCCTGTCTACCGGCATCGGTTCAGAAACACAGAAGCCTTTGGCGATCGTAGTGATCGGGGGACTGATCTCTGCAACCATATTGACCTTGCTCGTTTTCCCATTGATCTTTGAATGGGTGTACCGGAAAAAGCATTCACAGGATCTTTCGTAATAAGTGGTAGTTGTTTTTGTCAGGAGCCCGGCTTTTTTGTGAATGCGAAGCCGGGCTTTTTAGTGCCTAACGGTATTGATCGTAGAAGAGGGTGATCAGCTTAAAGTAATTTGAAAAGGCCGTGAGCGGAAGGGTTTCCGCTTTGTCGTAAATATCATGATAAGCCTGTATGCCTCCGCGGGTATAGGTGTAAATGGAAGGCACATTCTTCATGTAAAAAATACAGTGATCACTGTTGCAGGCCTCGCCGCGTACCTGCACCGAGCTTAATAGCTTCTGTTCCTCGTTGATCCTTTTCAGCTGATCGAATTCCCGGGTATACACCGTTCCGTTCACTACGGTGATTCCTTCGTCGCCCGTACCCGCAATATCGAAGTTATGCAGCAGCTTGATCTTGCTGAGCGGAAAGGAAGGATGATCTACATAATACCTGGAGCCCAGCAGGCCCAGCTCTTCCGAGGAGAACGCGATAAAGGCGATGGAGTATTTTGGCGGATGCGTCGCATAATACTTGGCCAGGCTCAGCAGCATGGCGATGCCGCTGGCATTGTCGTTAGCCCCGGGAAAATATGCCTGCTCGCCCATTTTTCCCAGGTGATCGTAATGCGCGCTGAATACCAGGAAAGAGTCTGGTTTCAGGCTTCCTTTGATGTAGCCGATCACATTCTGTGTCGGGAATTTCCTGATGTGCTCCGCATCGATATCGAGGGTCACTTCCCTGACCTGGTCTGCTTCGAGCGCGCTGCTGTTCACGGTAATGGTGGCTTTAGCCGATTGCGATTTCGAAACGCTCCAGGTCAGCTTGTCGGTGCTGATAATGATCGTACCCGCTGTCGGTACCTGTGTGCTGTGCAGCACATAATCACGCCGCGCGCTGATGATCTTCTTCTGTTCAGGATCGGCCGGGAGCGAGCCCCGCTCATCGAGGATCAGGATCTTCCCTCCGGCATCCTTCAGCACCGCAGCGATCTTCGCCTCATCTGCCAGGTCATCTTTCTTCAGGAAAACGGTCTGAAAACTCCCTTGTATGGAAGGAGATTCCGGACCTATAATATAGTCTACACCGGGTAGCAGCGGGATGCCGTCGAGCTTCAGCAGCATTGCCTTCGGAAAGGTGTTCACTGGCACGGTGAAGGGCTGTAAATAGCTCTTGCGGAAAGGCTTCAGCCCGATCTGCTCAAATTCATGCTTGATGTACATCGCAGCCAGTTGGTTTCCTTCACCCACATACCCGCGGCCCTTGAATTCGGGAGATGCCAGCTTAGCGACCACGGCCTTTGCATAGTCCGGGTCCTGTGCTTGCAGAACTGGCTGCCATCAGCAGGAAAGCCGGAACGAGGAGGAATGTATAATGTTTTGGTTTCATACGATCAGGGTTGTGAGAGCTGAGGCTCTGTTCAAAAAATTAAGTATCGGAATGATCACCACTCCGAGGGTGAATAAAGTTCGTAATATAATTTTCACAGACAAGAATCTGCATCTTTAAAATTAGATATCATGAAGTTAAATTGATTTAATCGAAATATAATTTTTATTAAATTTCTTCGGACGAAATAACAAATGGTGTTGGCTTTTTAATGATATATTTACCTGCACACCTTTGGAGGAATTTACTTGGAGAAAAGAGTAGGCATATTGTGTTTGTTTTTCCTGATCAGCGGATGGGGCTTTGCCCAGAATCTTAATTACATCCATTACAACACGAATAACTCCAGGCTTCCTCACGACATTGTTTACCGTCTTCACCAGGATAAGGATGGCTATATCTGGATCGGTACAGACGACGGACTGGTACGCTTCGACGGAGTGGAGATGCTGAACTACGAAAAAGGATTTTCATCGCGGTATGCGATCGCCTCCGACGAAGAGCATGGCCGGGTATGGGTCGGAAGCTGGAAGGGTGGGATCTATTACCTGGATGATGATTCGGCCGTATTGGTCAAAGCGGTGCCCGACTATCATATGACGGATCACTGCAATAATCTCCTGGTGTACAACAGCCTGGTGATCTCGTATAATTTTGATTGCTATGCGGTGTTCCGGTTCGACGAAAAAGCCGGTATCCTCGTGCCTTCCCAGATCAGGAAAGGTGCGGCTGCGAAGCTGGTGTCATCACCCGGAGATAAAGAATATTACCGTTTTCTGAAAACAACTCATCACGTGTTACTGGCTTACGATCATACCGGTATTTACAAGGTCCAGAACGGGCAGCTCAGCTTATTGAACGACCGCATCTGCGCCGACGAGCTGTGGGAAAGTCCGCAGGGCGAGATGTATTACCGTATCGGTACACAGGTGTTCCTCACCGACGATCATTTTTCGATCTCGGAGCTGGTTTACACATTCTCTCCCGAGCTGATCGCGGGCCGGCGCATCACCTCCTTCAAGGTGCTGCCCTCCGGTAATATATGTGTAGGGCTTACCACGAACCCTAAGCGGAATGCGACGGCTGTGTATTACCTGCTGAATGTACGCACAGGCGAGATCTTCGACCTGCTGAAAGAAGTGAAAGCGGGTTCTACGGCGGCCGATGTGCTGGTGGATCGTGAAGGAGGCTTATGGCTCAGTACCGACGGGAACGGACTCTATCACATCTACGATAAAAAATACCGCATGATCGGTGGCGCGGGCATGCCGGGAAATGCCACGGTGACCAGCCTGTTCGCATACCCCGACGGTACCCTTTTCATCGGTACGAAGAAGGGAGTGCATACCTACAGGGACGGTAAGCTGTCTGATTTCGATGTCCTTTCGAAGGACTACTATGTACGAAGATTCTTCATGATGCCGGGTGGCGGACTGGGTGCATCGGAGCGCTCGGGCGGATACCCGGCAGGCTATCATATTTACCCGGGCGAGGTACAGGCGCTCCCTTACGAAGAGCAGCAGGTGTTCCCTCATTACCTGTATGAACGTACCACGGCCAGGACCTCCTCGCTGCTGCGGAGAAACGGGAAGAACGGACCGAGGATCGCGTTGCCCGACGGAACCATTGATGTGGAAGAAGACGACAAAAAGAATCTTTGGGCAGGCGGCACCTCCGGCCTGTATTATTATAGTTCGGGCACCGGTGTTGTGCGCTTTAACCACGATGAGCTGAACAGCTCGGTGGTGAATGACCTGCTCTTTGAAAAGGGTAAGGGCCTGTGGATCGGAACCAGCAAGGGCTTATACCTGATCGACGAGAAGAAACAGGTGAAGCACTGGGATGTGGAGCAGGGTCTTACGAATGTCAATGTGAACTGCCTGTATGTACAATCTTCTTCTTCCCTGTGGATCGGTACACAGAACGGTCTGTTCAATTTCAGGGATCAGCGTTTTATCTGCTATAAAAGACGGAACGGCCTGATTGCAGATGATGTAACTGCCTTCGCAGCGATCTCTGAAAAGGAGCTGGCTATCGGAAGCTCGAAAGGGCTGACCATTTTTTATATGGATGAGCCCATGGGTTACCAGCGGGCGCCGGACCTGCTTATCGACCGCATGATGGTGAATGGACAGCCCTATGCGCTGAACGCGGATCTGGAGATCCCTTTTAAGAGTGCCATCACCCTGAATTATAAGGCCATCACCTTTATGTACCCGGAGCTGATCGCCTTTGAATACCGCCTGAATGATGAGCCCTGGATCCCTACCCCGAACCGTTCGCTGGTGCTTACGGGTGTAAAGGCCGGGGAATACCGCCTGCAGGTACGGGTGAAGAAATATAACAGCGATTACAGCAGGCCGGTTACCATTAACCTGCGTATAAATACACCCTGGTGGCAGCGATGGTATTTCTATTCCGGGCTTTCGCTCTCTGCGCTTACCCTGTTTTACCTGTTGCTGAGCTTCCGCCTGAACAAGCAGAAAGAAGCCGCCATGATCCGCCAGGAATTATCGGAATTAAAGCTGAAGGCCTTGCAAACCCAGCTTAACCCGCATTTTATTTCCAACTCACTGAACGTGATCCAGTATTATTCCCTGAAGCAGGATGAGCTGGCCGCGAACCAGTACCTGACGCAGTTCGCCGACCTGACCCGTCTGCTGCTCGAAACCTCGCGCACCCGTTTCGTATCGCTGCGTACCGAGCTGGAAGTGCTCAACCTTTATTTGAGCCTGGAAAAGATGCGTTTCGAGAACATGTTCGAGTATGATGTAACCATAGACCCGGCAATAAACGTAGAAGAAACCCTGTTACCGGGAATGCTCATGCAGCCTTTTGCCGAGAACAGCCTGAACCACGGGATGGTCTACCTCGATAAATCCGTCAAGGGTATCCTGAATATTTATATCCGCCAGCACCAGGGCAGCATCAAGATCATTATTGATGACAACGGGATCGGACGTGCCCGCGCCCGGGAGATCAAGGCAAAGATGAAGCGCTTATACCGTTCACGGTCGACCGAAATCGTAAACGAGATGCAGACTGCCGTGAACAACCTGCCCGGCTGCTTTATCGATATCAAGATCACCGATAAGCTGGGGGAGAATAAGGAGGCCCTGGGTACTACCGTCGCGATCGTTACTCATATTAACCCGGCATTCAATACGAACTGACAACAACAACCATACAAGTATCTCTGCATTATGATCAAAACTGTAATTATTGAAGATGAACCCAAGGTAAAGGAGAGCCTGGTCTATTTACTGGAGAAGTATTGCTCCGATCTTCAGATCTGCGGCGTGGCAGGAACCTTCGAGGAAGCTTACAGCCTGGTGAACACGCACAAGCCTCAGCTGATCTTTGCCGATATCCAGCTCAATTCACCGGAAGGTACCGGGATCGACCTCGTGAATACGCTTTGTATCGACAATCTCCTGGTGATCTTTATTTCCGGATGGAAGGATTACGCGGTAGAAGCCTTCCGCATGAATGCGGTGGATTACCTGCTGAAGCCTGTGAATATTCAGCAGCTGATGCAGGCTGTGGAAAAGGTGCGCAGAAGCATTGAGTGGAATACCTCCGTGGTTAAATCAGACCGCGCTCCGGGTACCCTTCATATCCCTACGCACAATGGCTTCATGATCATCCAGCAGGATGACATTGTCCGCTGCGAGGCCGAAGGTCCTTACACGCATTTCTTTATCAAGGATAAAAGCCGGAAGATCACTTCTTCCATCAACCTCGGGCATACCGAGCAGAAGCTGAGGAAGGATATCTTCTTCCGGGTGCATAAGTCGCACATCATTAACAGGCAGCATATCCTGGAATACCAGCGGGGAGAAGGAGGGATCGCGAAGATGTCCGATCTCTTTGAAGCGCCGGTATCGCGCAGCATGAAGGAAGATTTCCTGAAGTGGCTGGACGGAAGCCAGTAGGATCGTCAGGTATATATTTCCCAAAAGCGATAAAAAGAAAGCGCCCCGTATCCGGGGCGCTTTCTTTTTGGTGTTTATTCGCTGCTGCTATAGTATTACAGCTGATCCCGGCCATATCTGCTTATATCCGGCAGAGAGAAGGCGCTGTAAAAGAAGAAAGCTCCCCCGGTTTCCCGGGAGAGCTTTCTTGCTTTATAACAAAGAGCGTACTATTGTTTGAATAATTTGAACTCTTTGGTTACAGTGTCGCCTGTTACACGTACGATGTACGCGCCAGGTGTTAACTCAGCGGCATTAATACTTACCGAAGTATCTCCGTTAAGTACTCTTTCGTTGATCAGCAGTTTTCCGTTCAGGTCGTATACAGTAACGATTACTGATGTATTTTCCATTGGGATACCCTTGATAACGAAATCACCTTCGGTTGGGTTAGGGAACAGCACCAGCTCAGGCTGAGCGATTCCGTTCGCATCTATCCGCGATCCGCCACTATCGAATCCTGGGTTAGTAGGATCGTCAGGGGTCGTTCCGCATCTTACGACAACGATGGTGAATGTTTCGCAGTTAACTGCTCCTGTACATCCGTCGGTCCAGCATACAGTCACATTATAAGTGCCTGGAGCGGCATATACGTGAGTGAATACATAGGTCGCGGCAGGACCAGGTAATGCAGCATTGAAGCCGTCTCCGTAATCAATTGCTACCTTCTTGATGCATTTGTTGCAATCTTCAGGGAACTGGATACGGTACTGGCTCTTCTTGCCTGCACAAGCGATCGCTTTCGTGATCTGTGGTTTGCAAGGATCGCAATCCTCTACGACAATCGTAATTGTTTCGCAGGTATGCGTATTGGTACAAGCGTTGTACCAGCAGATCGTTACCGTGTAAGTTCCAGGTGCGCTGTACACATGTGAGAATGTGTAAGAAGCAGCCGGACCAGGTAATCCTGCACCAGAGCCATCTCCGTAGTCGATTGGTGCGGATGGTCGGTTTACAAGGGTCGCAATCTTCTACAACGATCGTAATAGTCTGGCAATTGGTAATGCCTGTACAAGCATTGTACCAGCAGATGGTCACATTATAGGTACCTGGGGCAGCGTATACGTGAGAGAATGCGTATGTGCCCATAGGACCAGGCAGAACATCGCCGTATCCATCGCCATAATCAACTTTTACTTCCTTGATACATTCTGCGCATTTCGGATCAGGGAAAGTTACATAGAACTCGCTCTTATCCTTTGCACATCTGATCTTGGTATCAATGATCGGAGGACAAGGGTTGCAGTCTTTAACCACGATGGTTATAGTCTGACAGAACGTCTCGTCTCTGCAAGCGTTGTACCAGCAGAAGGTTACATTGTAAACACCAGGTGAAGTGTACACGTGGTTGAATACGTATGCTGCCTGCGGACCAGACTGGCTGTCGCCGAAGCCATCACCGTAGTCGATCCATGCTTTGGTTACGCATTGCGCGCAATCAGCATTCGGCATCATTAAGTAAAGCGTGCTTTCTTCACCGGCACAAGCGATCTTCGTTTGTGTGGTCGGTGTACAAGGGTCGCACTCTTTTACCGTAATCGTGAACGTTTCACAGTTTGTAGTGTTCAGGCAGGCGTTATACCAGCATACAGTTACGTTGTATACACCAGGAGCGCCATATACGTGAGAGAATACGTAAGTACCCATCGGGCCCGGAAGGCTCATGCCGAATCCGTCGCCAAAGTCGATGCTTACTTTCTTGATACACTCAGCGCATCTTGCATCAGGGAATGATACATAGAAGTCGCTGTTCTCTCTTGCGCATCCGATCTTCGTATCGATCACCGGTTTGCAAGGGTCGCAATCTTCCACTACGATAGTGAACGATTCACAGGTAACAACACCTGTACATCCGTTAGCCCAGCATACAGTTACTGTATAGGTACCAGGTGTAGAATATACATGGTTGAAAGTGTATGTAGATCCAGGTCCTGGAAGTCCATCATTGAAGCCATCGCCGTAATCGATCCATACCTTGTCAAGGCATTCAGCACATCTGTCGTTATCGAATGAAACTCTGAAGTCGCTGCCTTGTCCGGCACATCTGATCTTTTTGTCGATAGTCGGTTTACATGGATCACAATCTTTCACTACAACTGTAATGATCTGGCAGTTAGTAATACCCTCGCAGGCATTGTACCAGCAGATCGTTACATTGTAAATACCAGGAGCGGTGTATACATGGTTAAATGCATACGTACCCATAGGCCCTGGTAAGTTGTCTGAATAACCATCACCGTAGTCGATCCAAACCTCTTTCATGCACTCAGCACAACGTTTATCCGGGAATGTAACATAGAACGAGCTTGTTTCATTCGGACAAGCGATCTTCGTGTCGATGATCGGTTTGCAAGGGTTACAGTCTTCAACCACTACCGTTGTAGAAACGCAAGTGATCAGCAGGTTTTTACAGATATCCAGCCAGCATACAGTAACTGTGTATGTACCCGGAGCAGCGTATACATGCGTAAAGCTGTATGAGCCGCCTGGCATTGGTCCGGAGGTGCCTACATAGCCATCACCGAAATCAACCCACAGCTTCTGAACGCATTCAGCGCAATGTGGATCAGGGAAGTATACGGAAACCTTGCTGGTTTGTCCGGCACAACCAATATTCGTTGTGATCTCCGGTTTGCAAGGATCGCATTCTTTCACGATCACGGTCATCGACTCGCAGATCTGTACGCCTATACAAGCGTTATACCAGCAGACTGTTACTGTATAAACGCCCGGAGAGGTATACACATGGCTGAACAGGTAATAAGGTTGCGGACCAGGCAGAGAAGCGCTGTTTCCGTCACCGAAGTCTACTTTTACATCTTTAATACACTCGTTACACTCGCCTTCAGGGAAAATGACATAGAAGTCGCTTTGCTCTCCGGCACAGTTGATCTTGGTCTTGAAAGATGGTTTACATGGCTCGCAATCTTCCACTACGATATTGAATGATTCGCAGGTAGTAACATTCTTGCAAGCGTCATACCAGCAGATCGTCACCGTGTATGTGCCAGGTGTGGTATAAACATGCGTGAACATATAAGCCGGCATCGGACCTGCAAGGCTGGCGCTGTTGCCATCTCCGAAGTCGATACCCACTTTCTTGATACATGCGTTACATTCATCGTTCGGGAACGTAACCTCAAATCCGCTTACCTGGTAAGCGCAGTTTACTTTTTTGAGGATCTTTGGTTTACAAGGATCTTCGCAATCAGGGATCACGATGGTAACGGTTTCACAGGTTGTGATTCCGGTACATCCGTTGTACCAGCAGATCGTTACAGTGTAAGTACCTGGTGTCGCATATACATGTGTAAATGAATATGACGGCTGAGGACCAGGCAGTGTAGCTCCGCTACCGTCTCCGTAATCGATGCTCACTTTCTTGATACACTCATTGCAACGGCCTTCAGGGAAGAAGATGTCGAACTGAGTTTTATCCTTAGCGCAACCGATCTTGGTTCCGATCTTTGGCTTACAAGGGTTACAATCTTCTACTACAATAGTAATAGTCTGACAGTTAGTCGCACCGGTACATCCGTTGTACCAGCAGATCGTTACGTTGTAAATACCAGGAGTAGTGTATGTATGAACAAATACATATGATCCCAGAGGTCCGGATAAGCTGCTGCCTGTTCCGTCACCAAAGTCGATCTTCACTTCTTTGATACACTCTTTGCACTCGTCGGTAGGGAAGTCAATAGAGAATCCGCTTGGCAGGTTCGCACAATTGATCTTCGTCTGGATCACCGGAGTACAAGGGTCACAATCCTTAACGGTAATTGTGAATGTTTCACAGTTGGTTGCACCTGTACAGCCGTTGTACCAGCATACAGTTACGTTGTAGGTTCCGGGAGCATATACGTGTGAGAATACGTAGCTTCCTGCAGGACCTGGTAAGCTTGAGAAGTTACCGTCACCGAAGTCGATGGTTACTTCTTTAATACAAGCCGCGCACTCTTCGGTTGGGAAGGAGATATAGAACTCACTCTTATCTTTTGCGCAGTTGATCTTCTTATCGATGATCGGCTTACAAGGGTCACAGTCTTTGACAACAACCGTAATTGTTTCGCAGGTTATTACCCCTGTACATTTATTGCTCCAGCAGATCTTTACAGTGTAAGTACCCGGAGCTGCATATGCGTGTGAGAAGGCATACGACAGGCTCGGACCAGCCTGGCTGTCGTTGTATCCGTCGCCATAGTCGATCCATACTTTATCAATACATTCAGCGCATTTATCGTTAGGGAATGTAACGAAGAATTCGCTCTTGTCTTTCGCGCACCTGATCTTGGTATCGATCGTTGGTTTGCAAGGGTCACAGTCTTTAACAACAACTGTAATTGTTTCGCAGGTGTACACGCCTTTACAAGCATTATACCAGCAGATGGTTACAGTGTATGTTCCCGGACTGGTGTATACATGATTGAATGCGTATCCTGGCAGAGGACCTGCAAGGCTCGCGCTGTTTCCATCTCCATAGTCGATGTCTACAGTCTTCATACATTTCGCGCACTGATCATCCGGGAAGCTGATGTAGAACTGACTTACGTCGTTCGGACAAGCGATCTTCCTTTCGATCTTAGGCTTACATCCATCATCACAATCTTTGATATCAATATCTTTGGTAAAGGTACCGCAAGCGGTTACTAATACTAAGGTGTAATGTCCTGCTGAGCTGGCAGTAATAGAAGTACTTCCGGTATTGTATAAGCTACCGTCTTTATACCATGTAGGTGTTCCTGGCAGAGCAGGACTATAAGAAATCACGGTAGGCGCACATTTGTTCGTAAGAACCAGGTCAATGTCCGCAGCTACCGCGGTAAGGGTTACACTATCAAGACCGATCACGCCCACATTAGCAGTGGTTGTTCCCGGAGGACTCGACGAGGTCGGTAGTCCGTCACCCGTAAAACGGATAAGCGTACTGCTCGACGTAGCCGTAAAGCAATAAGAGAAACGTTTCCATGCCAGCGGGTTCGGCGGGCTCGCTGAAAAATCAGTGTGCGCGAACCGTCCTACTGAGGTTCCGTCAATGTTAACCTGTACACCGGCATCGGTGTAATACTGGCCGTTCCAGCAACCCAGATCGAACTCCAGGAGATACGTCTGGCCTGCAGTGGTCGGAACTTTTTGTTCCAGCCAATGTCCGTTGCCCCATCCACATCCGGTAACGTCCACCCACCAGTTGGAATTATTCCAACGGCTCTCCCATTGTACGGGAAGAGTGGGACTTACCGTCCATGCCCATACAGATGAGCACGACGATATGGCTGGTGTATTTTGATTAAAGCCGCCATTGGTAACCTGGGCCTTTAGTGACCCGGAGATACCGGACAATAACAAAATACAACAGACGAAAAATAATTTCAGAAATGTCGTTGTGTATTTCATAAAAATTAAATGAAGGTTATGCCTACTCTTTTAGCTTTTCGGCTTCCGCTGCTCATTACTAAATTGCCTATTACTCAGGCGAAAATCCGGGGCAATTAACGAACGGCGACTTTCAGTGCATGAACGGCGGGCCTTATTTAACCATCGACAAAAATCAGGGTGCTCAAATGATATTATATTCTTTTTATGTGTTTTTTGATAGAATACTGTTTTGATTCGAATTAAAAATCAAACTATTAGTATGGTTTTTGGTGCTTTTTACTTAGGGAGGGAAAACTGGCAGGTGCTTATTGCTGTAAAAGGCAAATCTGCTGCGAAAAATGTATGGAACGGTCCGGGATTCAGACCGGGAAAAAAGCAGGGAAATAGGTGTTTAACCAGGGATTTATTTAAGAAGATCTTCGAGCTGCCGGAACACCGGGATCATCGACTGTCCGCGTTCTGAAAGTATGTACTCGATATGGAGGGGTTTGAGGCGGATGGTCTTCTTCTCCAGCAATCCTGCCTGCTCTAACTCTTTCAACGCGACCGAAACCGATTGCCTGCTTGTACCGGGCAGCTGCCGGAGCAGGGTGTTGAAACGCAATGGCCCGTCCAGCGCGAGACGAAAGATCTGCGGCTTCCATTTTCCCGACATTAATTTCAGCAGGCTTTCTGCCGGACAGCTTTCCGGTGAGTTGATTGGGAGAGTGGTCATGTTTTTCTGACTTATTGCGGGGTACTTTTCAGAATTGCACCTTTGCAAAGGTAATTCAATAAGCCGTCACATGTCAAAATATTTCATATCGCTCATGATCCTGCTGGTATCAGCCACTGGCAGCATCATGGCACAAACTAAAAAGCAAAAGATGAAACAGGAAGCTACCATCAACCCATTACTCTGCGACCCGGAACAGGGCATATGCGAAGTGCCGGCCGGCAAAGCCACTTCGGAACCCACAATAAAAACAACTGCGCTGAACAAGCCGGTACGCATTATCTATTATACTGACCCGATCTGCTCTTCCTGCTGGGGGATTGAACCACAGCTCCGCAAGCTTAAAATGGAATACGGCGACCTGGTGGAAGTGGAGTACCGCATGGGCGGGCTTTTGCCTTCATGGGATATCTATAACAGCGGCGGGATCAGCAAGCCTTCGGATGTGGCGCATCACTGGGATGAGGTAAGCGGGTATTACGATATGCCGATCATTGGTGATGTATGGCTGGAAGATCCGCTGCCGTCTTCATATCCGCCGTCTATCGCATTTAAAGCAGCCGAATTACAGGATATGGAGAAGGCGCAGCAGTTTATGCGCAGGATCCGGGAGATGGTTTTCCTGGAAAAGAAAAATATTACCCGTTGGGAACACCTTCAGCAAGCGGCCCTCGAAACCGGGCTGGACACTGGGAAGCTGAGATCAGATTTCGATACGAAAGCGGAACCCCTCTTCCGTGAAGATCTTGCGCTGGCTAAACAATCGGGTGTGCGTGGTTTTCCGACCATGTTCTTTACCGATACCTTGGGTAACCGTTTCACCGTGTATGGCTCGAAGCCTTACGAGGTTTATGAGCAGGCCCTTCTGAAATTAGTGCCGGACGCTAAGAAGAAGCCTTTCGATACTTCATGGGAACACCTGTTCCGTCATTACCCGACACTCACTACCCGGGAATTTTCAGTACTGGCGGGCATAGGTAAGCCCGAAGCAGAGGCTTTGCTGAATGAGTTGCATCAGCAGAAAAAATTAAGCAAGACCGCGACCCGTAACGGGGCGCTTTGGAAACGTGCCGCTTAAACACGTTTAGCCTTGTCCTGCCGGAAGATCATGCTCAGGTATTTATAGAGCTCAGGATGATGCTCGAGAAATTTCTGCGGGTTGTCGAAAAAGTATTCGCTCACCACGGCCAGGAACTCGGCGTTATTGGTGAGGCCGTAAGGGTTGATGTCCGACTGCCCGTTCTGCATCCGGTGCATCTCTTCGCGGATCACATTCAGCCAGGGTAATACATAAGCGCGGTCGAGCAGGATCTCGGGGATCCCGTCTGAGTTGCCGCCATCAGCCATGTCGATGAGGTGAACGAATTCGTGGATGCCCACATTATGCCTGTTGCGTTCCCCGTTAAAGCCGGCTACGAGATCAGGCTTGGAAAGCACCACGGTATTGTTCAGATGACGATTGCCCGTCGTACCGGGAGGTCTGGAATTTTTCGTCGAAAGAATTCGGGTAGATCAGCACCTCTTCCACATTCGGGTATTCAAAGTATGGAAAGGCGAAGGTCGGGATCACGGCGCTGGCGCCTACCATCAGGCGTACACCGTCATCGATCGTAGTGTCGATCGCATGGATCCTTTTCTCTGCAATAAAAAACTGTACACGCCGGTTGAACACTTCTTTCTCTTCGGCACTCAGGTCCTGGTAATAAGTAGAACGGCCTTGCAGGAAGGCGCTCCATTCCGGCGGAAAGGGTGCCGACAGCAAGCGCAGGCGTTTGTAGTGTTTCCCGTTGTAATGACGATGCACGAACAGGATACAGGCCAGGAGCAGGGAGCCCATCATCAGGGGCCAGCGGTAGTCTTGCTTATAGACAGCAACAGCGCTCATCAGGAGCACGACCAGCGCGATCCACAGTGCGGCGTAGAGGCGGCTTCTGCGTACCACCCGGTGATAATGATCGTATAGGTTTGTCATAGGTATGTTCAGGATGGATATTTCAGGTGGAGTGACTGCATTTTTTCTACAATGGAATTCGCGATGAGGTAATTCCGGTACCATTTGTGATCGGCGGGAATTACTTCCCATGGAATCTCCGGGCTGCAGGTGCTGATGATCTTTTCATACACCCTGCGATAAGAGCCCCAGTGCTTTTCATCACGTACATCAGCCGGATCGTATTTCCATTTTTTCTCAGGGTCGGTGGTCCGGGCCAGGATGCGCGCTTTCTGCTCTTCTTTCGAAATGTGAAGATAATACTTCAGGATAACGACCCCGTTCTCCCGGAGGTAACGTTCGAAGTCGTTGATCTGCTCGTATCTTTTTTTAATGGCCTTTGCCGGGATCGTCTTATGAACCGAGGGGAAGAGAATGTCTTCATAATGCGAACGGTTAAATATCGTGATCATACCCCGGGCCGGTACATACGGATGCACCCTCCAGAGGTAATCATGCAGCTGCTCCTCTTCGCTTGGCGCCTTAAAGGAGCGCACGCTGCAACCCTGTGGGTTGATGGCCGAGAACACTTTGCGTATGGTGCTGTCCTTGCCCGAAGTATCCATGCCTTGCAGGATCACGAGGATGCTGTGCTTCTTTTCCGCATACAGCATATTCTGAAGCTTCGCCATCTGCAGCTTAAGGTCTTCTGTCTGCTGCACGGTCTTCTCTTCATTGATGCGCGGATCAGGTACCGTCGGTATTTTTTTCAGGCTGGTCATATACGATCGTTTAAGGGTGATGAATGTTCTTGCCGGTAGAACCATTTTTTCAGCAGCTCGGCTGAGAGCATATACAGCACTACAATGCTCAGCATGGCGATGTAAAAGGTATAAGGCAGCGGACGGAACCCGAATGTCTGTGCCAAGGGAAGCAGGGGTATGAGCAGGGCGGTAAGGGCAACAGCGGTCACTCCTCCGAAGAGGTAGATGCCCGGCTTGCTTTTGAAGAAAGATTGCCGGCTCCGTACCACGAGGATAATGAGCGTGGCCGATACTACCGACTCGATGAACCAGCCCGTCTGGAATTCCTGCTCGCCGGCTTTCAGGATCATCAGTAATGCCCCGAATGTAAGATAG
>CALNCF010000328.1 GCA_937875035.1 uncultured Sphingobacteriaceae bacterium
CCGCCGCGTGCTGAGCGGTGAGTTCATCATTGTGAACAAGCACCTGCTGAAAGACCTGGTAGAGCTGGACCTGTGGAACAACGACATGAAGAACCAGATCATCGCGGCCAATGGCTCGATCCAGGAGATCGATGCGATCCCGCTGCACATCAAGGAGCTGTACAAGACCGTATGGGAGATCAAGCAGCGTAACCTGATCGACATGGCTGCCGACCGCGGCGCCTATATCTGCCAGTCGCAGTCGCTGAACCTGTTCATCGACAGCCCGAGCTCGGCCAAACTGACCTCGATGCATTTCTACGGATGGAAGAAGGGACTGAAAACAGGCATGTATTACCTGCGTACCCAGGCCGCTACGCAAGCCGTACAGTTTACGGTAGAAAAGCAAGGGGGGAAAAGCATGGAACCGGTGATCCCGGTGGCGGCAGGCGAAGAAGAAATGATGGGACAGAGCTGCAGCATGGAAGAAGGCTGTGTAACCTGCAGCGCATAACCTATTAACCAACGCTGAATGGCGAATCACGAACCGAAGCTATGCGAACGCTGCCAGCGCAGGTTCGAATGTAAGTCGGGCTCGGTGCTGCAATGCCAGTGCAACGGTATACTGCTCAACGAAGAAGCAAAACGCTTTATCGAAGCGCGGTATACCGACTGCCTTTGCCGCGACTGCCTGATCGCCGTTCAGCGTTATATATCACCCACTGACCCTACCCAATATTTTAGCTCATGAATATAGAAGAACGCATCCGCCTGTCGGAAACCCGCATCTTTAAAGCCGTATTCCCGAATACCACGAATCACTACGATACCCTGTTCGGCGGAACCGCCATGCACCTGATGGACGAAGTAGCCTTTATCACTGCCACCCGTTTCAGCAGGCAGCGCATGGTAACCGTATCTTCCGACCGCATCGACTTTAAAAGACCCATCCCCCATGGTACCATTATCGAGCTGGTGGGACGCGTAACCTACCTGGGTAACACCAGCTTAAAGGTACGTGTAGACATCTATATCGAGCAGATGTACAGCGAAGGCCGGGAGAAAGCCATTACCGGCGACTTCACCTTTGTAGCCATCAACGAAGAGAAAAAACCGGTCAAAATCTCCTGATCATTTGGATTTAAAGGATAAATCTCCGCTTTTATTACGCAAACCTGATCTATATCATATTTTTATCCTTCACAAGGGACTATGTTTGATCTGCACTGTACGGAACAGTGTGCAAGCATTTAAACACTTGTGGTCGTATTGTTCATATCCGTACTGGAACTGTTCACCACGACGCATAATAAAGCAGGCTCGGCACTCGACAGCCTTCAGCACATCGAAGACCTCGACTCGCTGGCCCTGTTCAGCTTCGCTGTAATGGGCGATAACCAGGGGCAGGAAGCCAGGGATAACCTGCGCATGGCCCGTATGACCAAATGGATCGATGACAGCGGAGACGCTTTTGTGATCGGCACCGGCGACCATATTTCCGACGCGCACGGGAACGGGGTCCTCAGCTTTATCCGGCAGCAGGACTGGTGGCGCCGCCATTTCTACCCCATCGTAAGCGATGCCGAAAACGATTATTACGGCACAGGCCAGGACGACTGGGGCGCCGGGCGATGCCTGTTCGATGAGATCGACCTGCGCGAGCGCCCGGGGATCAGCTTCCATCACAACGATGTGGAATATTATGCGCCGATCAGCATCAAAGGATACATCATTCATTTCATCGCCCTGCATTACCCCGACCAGCCCGAAGAGGAACATCGCCAAGGGCAGCAAGGATATTATTATCGCGGCAGCGCATTCGCGCTGGGGCTTCTGGTACGATTACCTTTCCGAACGGCAGAAGAAGATCGTTAATGAAAAATGCGACCTCGTGCTTTCGGGTACCACCCATTGCTACGCGCGCGAAGTCCTTACCGGGCTCGAGCATTCCGGTCCGCTGATCCTCAACGCGGGCTCTCCCACCCTCGCGCGTTTCGGCTCACCCAACGGCTACCTCCAGGTACATGTGCTGGAAAACCCGCTCACCCTCGTGGTGCAATACCATGATGTGGACCAGGAACGCCGCACGTTGAACAACCCACCCTATGCCTTTTTCAAAGTAGTGAGCGGAAGCATCCAGGAAGCCATGCTCCACACCCCGGACCAGGGAGGGATCTGATGGCAGGGCTCGACCTTTCCGTTTTCCGGCGAAAGCCGCTGCGGGGTATATTCCAGGGTCGTTGCTTTTGTAATATTTATGATGAACAAGGACGCCGGCCGACCCTTACCCTGCCTGCTGTTTCCTGCCTTCCGTTTGCAATACCCTCTCTGCTTTCCTTGCTATACAAGGGTTTGAGCTGACCCTTCATTCCGTGTTTCTCCTGCGGACCGGCATTATATACCAAATTTTTTACGTTCGGGGTTGATAAAGCATCCTGCTTAATTATTTATCATTGATCATACTTAATTGAAAAACATAATCATTCCCCCGTATGAAAATGAGATCAATCTTTCTTGCGCTGCTTTGTGCGCTTTTCCTGCCCATGCTTGTACAGGCACAAAGCGGCAGGACCTATACGATCAAAGGCAGCTTGGCCGACTCGGTACAGTCAGCACCCGTGATCTACGCCACCGTCAGCATCAAACTCGACAAGCAATCGGTACGCAGCGCGCTGAGCCGTGAAGACGGAAGCTTCATAATGGAAAAGATCGCTCCGGGCACCTACGAATTATCGGTAGCCGCGGTAGGCTACCAGAGCTTTAGCCGGGAGCTTGTGATCGACAGCACATCGAAAAGTACCATTGACCTGGGAAAGATCCTGGTGGGCAGCCAGAACACACAGCTGAACGCTGTAGAAGTAACGGTAGACCGTCCGCTGGTGAAGCAGGAGATCGACAGGATCTCGTATGATGTACAGGCCGACCCGGAAAGCAAGATCCAGACCGCGCTGGACATGCTACGCAAGGTACCGCTGGTTACCGTAGACGGCGACGATAATATCCAGGTAAAGGGAAGCACGAATTTCAAGGTGCTGATCAACGGCCGCCCTTCAGCCCTCGTGGCCAGGAGTCCGAAGGATGTATTCAAGTCGATGCCCGCGAGCAGCATCGTGAAGATCGAGGTGATCACCACGCCCCCGGCGAAGTATGACAGCGAAGGTCTGGCAGGGATCATCAACGTGATCACCACGCAAAAAATGGAATCGGGCTATAACGGTTCCATCGGCATGCGGTATCACAATCCCTGGGGACCGGGTATAAACGCCTCCCTCACCCTGAAACATAAGAAGATCGCGCTGAGCGCATACTACGGGAACGGCTTTCAGAATATGCCCAGCACCGGGTTCTCCAGGAACCGCACAGGACTGAACCCGCAGACGCGGCTGGAACAGTACGGAAGCACCAAGAACGAATGGAACTGGCATTACATGCAGGCAGAGCTCAGCTACGAGATCGACACGCTGAACCTGGTCACTGCTGAGTTCGGGTATAACCCGGGCGACGGAAGCATGGTGGGCACCCAGTCCTCGGCGCTGTACAATGCTTCGGAAGTGATCGACCAGTCGTACGACCAGTATTCCAATAACAAGACCTCCTGGTCGGGGCTCGACCTGGGGCTGAACTACCAGCACAGCTTCAAAAGAAATAAGGAACAGATCCTGACCCTTTCGTACAAGAACGCGAACAATTACGACGACGGGCTGAACAGCATGAGCCTCCACAATGTATACAACTACAACGCGAAGGACTTCCGCCAGTACAACAAATCAGGCAGCCATGAGCAGACCTACCAGGTCGACTATATTCACCCGGTAAAAAAGGTAGACATTGAAGGCGGCATGAAAGCCATTATGCGGAATAATTTCAGTGAGTATCATTTTGATAATCTCGATCCGCTCAATGGCGAGTACGTAACAGATCCCGCGCAGACCAATGAGTTCAATTACCAGCAGGATGTGTACAGCGTATATAACTCCTACAATATCAAGCTGAAGACCTGGGGATTCAAAGCCGGGGCCCGGATCGAGAAGACAATAGTGGATGCCAATTTCCTGACAACCTCCACCACGGTAAAGCAGGATTATATGAACATCGTTCCTTCGCTTTCCATCCAGAAAAAATTCAAGGAAGTACACAGCGTAACGGCAGGCTATACCCAACGGATCGCACGCCCCAGCATCTGGGAGCTGAACCCTTATGTAGACCGCTCCACGCCGAACTTCGAGAACTCGGGGAACCCGAACCTCGACGCGGTGATCAACCATAGCTTTGAAATGAATTACAGCACCTTTAAAAAGGGATCGCTGACACTGGGAAGCAGCTACTCCTTTGCCAATAATACCATTGAGAATGTGACCCGGCTCGAAGCCGATACCGTGAGCCGCACCACCTACGAGAATATAGGGCACGATCAGAGGCTTGGCTTCAACATGAGCGTGAACTACCCTTTCAACAGCAAGCTGAGCGTGACCATGAATTCTTCGCTCTCCTATGTATGGCTGAAAGGAACCTATAACGGGCTCGCTTACCAGAACGAAGGCGTGCAGGGCAATGCCTATGCCTTCGCGAGCTACACGCTTCCGAAAGAAGTGAAAGTAAGGCTCAACGCCGGATATTATAGTCCATGGCTGATGCTGCAAGGCGAATCGAGTCATTATGTGTACACCTCGTTCAGTGTATCGAGAGAATTCTTCGACAAGAAATTATCGGTTACCGCCAATATCAGCAACCCCTGGAACCGCTACCGCTACTGGGAACAGGACCTGAACACCAGCGATTTTGTGCAGCACATGCGCTACCAGCAATTGTACCGCTCGTATGGTATACGTGTTGCTTACCAGTTCGGCAAGCTCAGCGATTCGATCAGGAAGAACCAGCGTGGCATCAACAACGATGACGTGAAGGGCAAAAGCGGCGGCGGCGGACAATAGTACCCGGCTCTGCATCTACCGGAGGGGTATCCTGGATAACAAGGTACCCCTCCATCCGTTTATGCGCTTTCCTCTCAGCGGAAATGTATATTTGCATACACGGCTCCGCCGGGAACCTGATTGTTGATACTTAATATAAAAACCTATGGATGTATACGGAATACCTAACTGCGACACGGTAAAGAAAGCGCTGAATTTCCTGAAAGCGAATAACGCGGCCTATACCTTTCACGATTTTAAAAAAGAAGGGGTGAGCAGGGAACAACTGGAAAAATGGGCGAAGCAGCTGGGCTGGGAAACACTATTGAATAAGCGGGGCACCACCTGGCGCAAGCTGAGCCCGGAAGTGCAGGCCAGCGTACATACACAAGCCGATGCCATCCGCCTGATGCAGGAACACAGCAGCCTGATCAAACGACCTGTAGTGGAAAAGGGGAATACCCTGAGCGCAGGCTTCGACGAAGCCCTGTTCCGGGAGAAATACCTGTAAGCGTTTCTTGACCGGCCTGAGCCCCGCCGGGGCCACTAACATTGAATTCGAAATGCCCTTCCTCATATCAGGAAGGGCATTTTTGTTTTTAAGGAAGTCGATTTAGTAAAAAGGGCGGTAAAAGAAACACCCTTCTCACAGAATTTTGAAATATCGAAAGAGGTTTCTACCTTGTATTCATTCGGCGATACCCTGCGCCTTACCCAACAGTATTAAATTTAATAGTTCGATATAGCTTCCGAGTTCTGGGGGTGAATAAATTCATGAGTGAGATTTCGTGAGATGGATTGGATATGGTTCGAGCCCGAGTAGGGCTACGACTATATGGACAAGGAAGTATCGGGAAGGTAGAAAAAAAGGGCTGAGAAGGGTGGGTTGGTAAAGAGTTATAAAATCTACAATAGGAAAACGATGTTAGTATTATCTGAAAATTTACTGCAATCTGACCCGAATACCATCGAGTTACATTATTGGTTTCATGACGAAACACATTTGATGGACGCTTTAATTCAGAACAGATGTGAATACGAATTTTTAGGCATCCTAAAAGAAATAGCTTCAACCTTTAAGGTTGAAATAACAATTGAAACGGAACCTCTTGCAAACGGGGGATTGAAAAGACTTTTTAAAATTGCGAGTAAAGATGTAAACAAGAATACAATCATAGTCACACTAATAACATCACTTTTAGCCGCAATAATCGTAACACCGATAGCAACCTCAATTAGTAAAACAACCGAAATTCTTATTCAAAAACTTTTTGAAGATTCAGAATTAAAGGAGTTAGAAAAAGAAAAATTAAAGCTTGAAATTGAAAAATTGAAGCAGGAAACGCGGAGCAATATTTTAAAATTGGATAGTAGTAATGTAGTCAAAAAGAAGAGGTCAAATTTCTATGAATCACTCGACAATTATCCAAAAATTGAAAAAGTAACTTTTATTGCTTCCGGTGAGAATCAAGCTTCATTGCTGGAAGAACAAACTGTTTTCAGGGCTGAATTTAAGCAATTTATTCTTGTTACTGATGACCTAGAACCAAGTGAGGAGGATAATGCGATTATTGAGATAATTTCACCAGTACTGAAGAAAGGAGCGTATAAATGGATGGGGATATATAATGGTGAAAATGTTTCTTTTAGTATGAAATCGAAGGAGTTTAAGAACTTAATTCAGACCGGCCAAGTACAATTCAAAAATGGAACTTCAATTAACTGCCTGTTAACAATCAAGAAAAAAATTGACAATGAAGGCATTGAAAAAATAATCTCAATCGAAGTACCTAGAGTAAATCACTATTTTGAAAATGACAAACCAGTAGAAACATCGGAAGGGAAGAAGCATCGGCGTAAGAAAGAATACGAAAGATCACAAACAGAACTCTTTAGTAGTAATCAAGATAGTACAGAACTTTAAAATAATTTTAAAAAAATAATTATGGGATTAATGGTTCATAGCCTGGACGGTATACCGGAAGAACACCACAGGGATTATTTCATCTATTTGCTTGATTACGGTTGGAGTGAACCATTAAGTGATGCCCTAAGAAACAATTTCGGGAAAATGGCAACTCTTGCTTCGGAAAGGAAAAACGCAGTTGTTATAATGCGAACAGATGCTGGTGTACATTTTAGCGATGAAGTATTATCGTGGCACAATTTCAATGGGGAGGAAGTAGAAAAAGAACAACTATTACCCGCAATTCTAGTGACTAATAGGCATCCTGCCGAATTTCGTAAGCGAGCGTTAAGAGAAGAGTGCGAGGCTGAGATTAATTTAAAAATGATTCTTTTTCCTCTTAAGAAATATTGTCAAAGCACAACTGATGTTGTAGCTCTTATACAAAAGATATTTACCAGTATTAAACTTGAGAGGGATTTGGATGATTTTGGAATTGTCAGAGAAAGGAAGAAAGGAATAAAAGGTGCAATAGCCAGTTCGATTTTATTAGAACCTAATTTTGGTGGATTAGGTTTTAGCTTTAATAAGTTAATTGAATATTTCAAAGAAGAATAAATGGAACAAAATGCTATAAATAATGAATTGAATTCTGAAGAATATAAACGCGAATGGCGAAGACTTATAGAAATGCGAAAATCTATTATAGCATGTCTGGCATTTTGCTATATGAATTCAGCTAGGGATGGAAGCAGTGGTGGTCGAAATTTTTTCCTGCGTATGATCGATGATATCATTCAATCAATCATATCAATAGAAATAAATGCTAATAACGGAATAGTAAATACTTGTAGAAGGGAGGCTCGTTATTTAGTAGAGTTGTCAATTAAGAGTTATTTTATTGTAACAAATAATACTAAAATAACATTTGAACAGCAAATAGATGAATATGAAAAACTATTAGATTCATCAAATATAAATCCTATTAACACTTTAAGTTTTCATTATTTAACCGGTCATGAAGAAGAATTTAAAATGTATGTTAAGAGGTTATATGGTTACTTATGTATGTATTCTCACTCTAGCTCCTATCAAATTCGTGAACGTTTGACCAGAGCCGAAGCGGGTAGAACTATCGGCTTTGAAGGAGTGCAAGAACTTCACAAATTGAATAATGATATTGAGAAAGTATTTTCTACTGTTATTGTAATGATCTTTCATTCTGTTGCGCCTTATGTCACTGCTGATTTTTTGGTTGAACCTAACGGAGAAACGATAGATTGGTACTTCAATAAGTCAAAGTTTATATGTTTGATAGATCAACAATTTGATTATAAATCAGAGCGACAATCAATATTGGCTGATTTGAATATCAGGAGAACAAATCGCGTAACATTTTAATGTTTCGTAGATATTCTTTATACTTTCGTATTACCAGAGTAATTCCATACCCCACTCTGCCCAATAATAATATGATCCAAAACTTTTACACCTATAAACTCTCCGAGTAATTCTAATCGCTTTGCAAGTATAATATCATTTGCACTTGGCAGAAGATTGCCGGAAGGGTGATTGTGAGCCATGATAACACTTGATGCGTTTACTTTCAATGCAACCTGGAAGATCAATAAAGGATCAACTGAGGTAGAGCTGAGACCACCGGAACTAAAACTTGACCGTTATGTCATGTAAACAATTAGCAGTAATAGTAGTTCAATGGGAACTTGAATTCCATGTAAGAAGATTCAATTGCTTATATCTATAAAATAGATTTACCTTTTAAAGGGTCAATTTATAATTGAACGGAAAACAAAATGTGCCAAATTGACAATTACAGCCAAATGGCACATAAGTTGATGTTGCCATATACCAAATAATTAATGGATTAAAACTGTTTGGGAATGGGTTGTCACTGTTGACGCTACGAATATATAAAGATAACTCTACTATTAAAGAATCTGTGGGTTCGTACAATACGAATAAAACAAAACCAAATTGATATGGCAGAGAACATACAAATTTCCTGTATCAACAAAGATGATCGTTACAGTGCTTATGAGCGAATAAAATATGTAGGAGGAGTTCATAATGGTTTAAGATGGAAGCTTCCATTAAATGACGCAATACGCGGAATTGAAAATGGAACTTATACATTTTATACTAATGTAAATGGTCATGTAAGGCGGGTTGTTATAGCAACGAGAAGTGGTGTTAAATACCTAAAAACCGAAGCTGATAATGACACGCCTGACAATTTGCTTAGCTTGGCTGAGTGTCCTTAAAATAAGTGCCCATTTTGGGCACTTATTTTTTATTTTCCTGAATAGTTCCATATTCCACTTTGCCCAATTATAATATGATCCAGTACCTTCACATATAAAAACTCTCCCAATAGTTCTAATCTTTTTGCAAGCACCATATCATTCGCACTTGGAAGTAGATTGCCGGATGGATGATTGTGAGCCATAATAATGCTTGAAGCATTGACCTTCAAAGCTACCTGAAATATGAGCAAAGGGTCTACTGCAGTGGAACTGATGCCGCCGGAACTGACTCCATAATATCCTAATACTCTTCCTGCCCTATTCATATAAATTGCGATCATTTCTTCGCGGTGATTTAAGCTACCAGGTTTCCAAATAGCTTTCAGGAGTTCGTGGACTTGATCCGGATTTGTAATTACCGGATGATCCTCAATCGGATCTTTGTAAATGTATGACAACTCAATTTCCGGAGGGCGAGAAAGTCTGAACTTCTTCTTTGGCATCAGCGATAAGTCTTATGGCCGTCGAAAGTTACCCAGAGTTATACAGTATTGATAACGCCCCCGCAGGAACAACATCTTGACACTTTCATATAATTACCTGATATTGTATTGATTAACCAATAGAAGGCCTGTATGAAAACCCACATACTTACGCTGATCGCGATCATACTCCTCCCCCTGTATGCTTTCGCGCAACACATTGAAACCGTTAACGGAACCTCTGCGCTTCAGCCCATCTCCACCCTTGGCACGGTATCCATCCCGGAAAAGGGCGGGCGGTACCTGCTCTTTTCGTTTGAGAAGATCCCCGGGGAAAACGAAATAGCGATACTCCGTGAAAAGGGTATGGAGCTCACCGGCTTCGTTCCCCCCTCCGCCTATATCGCCCGGCTGGAACGCTGGGATGTAGGCCTTCGACAGGAGGTGCAACGCATCTTCAACGCCTATGGTGAGATCCCCGTACAGCTCAGGCTCGCGCCTGATCTTTTCAACGCTTTATCCGGAGAAGGCATTCATTTCCCGCAGGAGTTTATCCTCTCCGTGTATGAAGCCGGGGAGCTGGAAACGCTTCGCGGTTTACTCACTGCTCAGAACATCCCTCACTATACCACTTCCCGCACAGGTACTCACAGCCTGATCGCCGGGCTGGGCGACCTGCCGCAGCTACAATGGGTATTGGCCCTGCAAAGCCTGGAATCGGTTGCCAGGTATTACCCGGAGATGACTGAGCAGTCTACCAATAACAGCATGCAGGCCAACCAGATCCATTACCTCAATTACAACCGGGTCGGACCAACCGGGAAGAATACTTATTTCGCCAATATAGAAGCCTTCGGAGGGAACAACCTGTTCAGGCTGAACGCTACAGGCAGGAATCACCCGGTATACGGCATGCATTATGCCGACGGACTGAATGCGGGTGCGGGCTCGCACGGCACCACCGTAGGGCTGTATGCGGCCGCGGCTAATAATTACAATGAGTATGAAGACCGGGGCATGGCAGAAGGCGCCACCTATGTGTTCATGCCCTCCTATTCCGACATCGAAAAGCTGTATACTGATTACAACCTCCGGCCGCTTACCCTGAATGTATCCGCAGGACAGGGTGGCCCGACCGTTGCCTATAACGCGCAGGCCCGGGAGTTCGACCGGATCACCCGTTCGCTCGGAAGCTTTATGCTCTGCATGGCCGCAGGCAACAGCGGGAACACCACCAATACCACGCTCTCCTATGGACCGGGATGGGCCACTATCGTCGCAGAAGAACGGACCAGCAAAAATAACTTCACCGTACACGCCGGGGCTAATCCCGGCGAACATTACGAATGGGCCAGCAAGGGCCCGACACGCGACGGGCGGCTGAAACCCGACATCAGCCCCGAAGGCTTTGCAGGAACTTCCAACGCCTCACCCAATATGGCAGGCATGGTGAATGTGCTGTTCGAATCTTACCAGGACTCTTACCATACCGCTCCGCGCAGCGACGTGGTGAAAGCCGTGGTGCTGAACACCGCGATCGATGCAGACAAGAAGGGCATCGATTTCAAGACCGGCTTCGGAACCCTCAACCCGATCCGGGCGCACCGCGCCATCCAGCAGCAGCATATTTTTACCGGCAGCATGCCCCAGGGATCATCCGGCAGCGTACAATATACCCTCAATATCCCGGCAGGTACCCGGCTGGCCAAGATCCTGCTATACTGGCATGACTACCCGGGAACGGTAGGTGCTGCCAAAGCGCTGGTGAACGACCTCGATATCAGGGTAAGCACACCATCCGGGCAAACATTCCTGCCCTGGGTACTCGACCCTAAACCGGGCAGGCATTACGATCTCCCGGTACGCAAGACCGACAACCTGAACAACGTGGAGCAGGTAACGATCGACGATCCGCAGGCCGGCATCTACACCATCACCATAAGCGGAAGCTATGTGCCCTTCGGTCCGCAGCCATTCGTAGTGACCTACGACCTGCTCCCGTACCATATCGAGATCACCTCGCCGGTAGCAGGCTTCCGTACCGCACGCGGCAAGCAGATCCTCTTTACCTGGAATGCCGCCCTTGCCACAGGCAACCAGGTCGAACTGATCCTGCAAAAGCAAACCGGGCAGAGCTCCGTAATCGCCACTCTTCCCGATACACAGCTCTACTACAAATACACCATACCTGCCGACTTCCCGAACAGCTCAACGGCACGCCTCATTGTCAGGCAGAAGAACACCTTTTATGCCGATACCAGCGAATATTTTCATGTGATGGAAAGTCCTTCGGGATTGTCGTTCAGATCGATCTGCAGCGACAGGATCCGGCTGCAATGGAACAACCTGAATATCCCGGGCACCCAATACATCCTATACCGGCTCGGCGAAAAATATATGGAAGAGGTAGGGCGCGTGGATTACCCTGCCACCTCCCTCTTGCTGGAAGCCTCCGCCTTACCCGGAGCCAGCCAGGGCTTTAAGCGGGAAGAATGGTTCGCCATTGCGGCGAAGCACCCGAACGGAGCCCAGAGCCTCCGCTCCCTCCCGGTCTGCAATTCCCAGGTACCCCCGCTGAGCCTGCCCATGCCTTTTCAGAAAGAATACACCCTGTGCTTCGGCGATTCGGCGGTGGTCCGGGCGCACGAGCTGGAACGCGACAGCATCCGCTGGTACCGCAACGGCAGTATGATCGCGGGCGCTTCCTCCTCCGCCATGACCTTCCGTGCCAGCGATCCGGGGGATTATTTCTACCGGGAATTCCAGCAGGGCTGCGTGTATACCAGCGACACATTCCGCATCAATGCCTTTCTTCATATCAGCGACACCTCGGTGTACGGCGACCGTTCCTGGAATGTCTATGTGCTGAAGAACGACGACCCCGGCCAGTACTATGGCCGCGTAGTGATCCCGGCCCTCTCTATAAACTCTACCAAATATTACCGCGACCTCGACGGGCAGATCAACGATGCGCCGGGCTATATCGGGTGTCGCCCCGGCCAGTTCTACACACTCCTGTATAAACGCAAAGGCTTCGCTAAAGGCTATTACAAAATGACGCTCGACTATATCCAGCTCCAGGCAAGCATCTTTATCAACGGGCAGTTAGTGTACACGAGCCCGCAGAATGTGATCAACCAGGGTGTGGTATGGCAGGGCTACCTGGATGAAGAAAGCACCGTACGGATCGTGCAGCCGGGCCGCGTGCATACGATCATGAGGCTGGACATCCAGGCATCCGGGTATGCCACTCCCGGGCATACCGCACAGGCTCCCGCCTTATGGCTCAAAGGGGACAAGGCCGTCAGCGACAGCTCGGGACTCGTAAGATCATGGCGGGATGTCAACCCCTATGGCGTCAGGAACAGCGCTACATCCGGAGCCGGGATCCAAGTCAGCCCCGCAGGGATCAACAACAATCCCAGCCTTATTTTCGGGAACCAGGGAGGAATTCATGGAAAGATATCTTCCGGAACGGAGAATGAAGGATACACCTACGCCGTGTTCAACATGCAGGAAGTATCCCGCAGCAGAGCGCGGGTGCTTGGGTTTTCCCTCAACCCCTACAGCGACGACCAGTACAACTTCAGCTATACGCCGTTTTGCAGGAAAGACAGCAGCGCGCAGATCGGCGTGTACCGGAATGCCTTCAGCCTGTTCCCGGCCATACCGCTCACCGGGCAATGGAACCTGCTGCAGACCGGCATGAAGCAGGGCGAATGCTTCATCTCTTCATCCGGCACCCCGATCGCACAGGGTATCCCTACTTCCCCGGGTCTGCTCTACGATTCCTATAATATCGGCTCACGCTACGATTCGCTCCCGGGCGAAGGACGATTCAGCGGAGAGATCGCCGAGATCATCCATTATACTTCACCGCTCAGCCCGGGCGAAAACCGCCGGGTACATACATACCTGGCCCTGAAATACGGCTTCAGCCTGCCCTATCCTTACCTGGGTGGCAGCGGCCGCGAAATCTATACGGCAGGCAGCTACAGCCGGCAGATCGCAGGCATCGCCCGCGAAGATGCGCAGGACCTGATGCAAAAGCAATCACGCAGCAACGAGACGATCCCCGATGTGTTTACGGGTAGCCTGGGCGCCATAGCTTCCTCGAACGCGCAGAACAGCGCACCGTTCGCCATAACGGAGCGCCTGCCCTGTATACCGAACCATGGGCCGATTCCTCTATAAAGCTGCAACGCACCTGGAAGCTGCAGCATACCGGTAAGGCCGGGAGCTTCCGCTTTAATTTTGATGATTCCCTGAACCCTCCTTCGCTTTCCTGCGAAGCATACAAGCTCCTGCTTGGCCCTGACCTTTCGCAGCCTGCCAACGCCCGCCTGTATGAGCTGTATAGCTATACCGCTGCCGATGGGAAGACCTATGCTTACGCGGATGTAAGCTTCCTGTCGGATACTGTTCTTTATTTTTCGCTGATCCGGGAACAGCGTGTGCTCACCAGCCAGGCATTGCCAGCGCAAAGTGCTGCCTCGGCTACCTGCATCGTACAGGACGCCCTAGTACTCATCGACAGCTCCGGGCAATACCAGGTCGCGCAGGTCATCTTCCCTCCGGCTTCGGCAGCGCAAACCAACCTGCTTATGTTGCGGACAGACCATGCGGAAAATTCACTGGCAGCCTGCAACGATACCACACGCCTGAGCGTGCTGAATCGCTTATTACATGTTGACTTTAGTCCCGACAGCGGGACGATCGGGGTACGCCTGTTCCTGCTGCCGGAAGACTCGCTGAACGCCCTGCACAACCCCACGCTTACCGGCTGCGAACCATTCCGTTATCCGTTGCACTGGTTCCTGGAAGAAGATGAGGATAGCCTGGCCGCAAAGATCAGGAACGCGCAGGCGCTCTCCTGGATCCCTGACCAGGAGCTGCAATTAACCAATGATTCTTCCGGGCTTTATATTGATATCAGGAATCTGCCGATTCGCAGCTTCATTCTCGGCGCCGCACTGTACGATACCACGATGAAGCCGCCTCCGGTGATCCTTTCCACCGCGCTTGATCCGGCTGAGGATATCTCCGTTTATCCCAACCCGGTACGGAACGAGCTCAGCGTGGAAGGCATGCAGCCCGGCAGCGTCATCAGCCTGTACAATGTATACGGACAATGCCTGTACCGGTCAACAGCCACCGAAGCGATCACCAGGATCGCCATGCCCTATGCCCCGGGTATGTATATGATCGCGGTTGAAGGAACGGACGGTTCCGTATATAAGCAAAAGGTGATCAAGGCCGCGGAGTAGACATAAAAAAGAGGATGCTGGTTTTTCAGCATCCTCTTCTCTTTTAGCAGCGCCCCGTGGCGGGACGATGATATATATCTTAGATGAATTAAACCTTCTTTACAAATTCAGATTTCAGGGCCATGGAACCGAAGCCATCGATCTTACAGGAGATATTATGATCCCCATCGACCAGGCGGATGTTCTTTACTTTGGTTCCCGACTTTAATGGCTTGGGAGCACCCTTCACCGAGAGGTCCTTGATCACCATCACCGTATCACCATTCTGTAATTCATTTCCATGCGCGTCCATCACACGTCCCTCGGCATTCCCCGCTTCCTCCGCAGACTCTGTTCCGGGTATCCACTCATGGAAACATTGGGAACATACCATCATCTCCTGGTTAGGATAAGTCAGATCGGAATGGCATAAAGGGCAGTGTACAGTAGCGCTCATTTTATTTGGGTATAAGAGATTTGAAGGTCCTGAGGACAGGGATTTGTTCCCTGACAACCGAATAGGATACTCAGGGGTAAAGGTAGGAAATTATTGGGATAAAACTATTGAAGATGAGTTCTGTAAGATATTGAAACTATTAATAGGCTCCTTAAATATTCACACAAAGAATAAAAAGCATTTACCAATCTATTTTTCAACCCAATACGCAAATGATTGAGGTGGTGATAAATTAAAATCATCTTTTAAACATTTTGGTCTTTTGTACTTTCTCGTTTTTTTAATCTTTATTGCAAAACCTTCATTTTTGTTAGCGAAATACTCGTAGTAGAATTCTTTACTAATACCCGAATATTCTTGTGTTAAGTCCCAAAGTGTAGATAAATCATAATTTAGAACTTCATCTATTTCAAATTCTCCTATTACTTGTTGAACAGGAGATGATGCATAAACAATTATTGATTTTATATTTTCATTCTTAAAAATTGACTTTCTAAATTCAAATTTTTTTGTACCATCAAATATCTTAAATGCGAACTCTGGTTTGATTGATAATATTACCTTCATCTTGTTATTTCTTATTATATGCAAACTTAATTAAATCCTCGAACTGGTCGTTAGTCAATTTAGCAAAACCTTTCGGTAAGCTCATTGGATCTGCGAATATTTTTAACTCGATCAAGTCATTAAGAGTTGGCTTAGGCGTTGGTAACGAGTGAGCATATAGAAAGTTAATTACAAAAGGTCTATATTTTGGAAACTTATCCCACCATTTTGTTTTTAAATTCTCTTTAGAGATCATCGTCCGTCTATTACAAGCATTAAAAAAATCGTCGAAATCCTTAAAGTCATTTTTAACACTCTCTACAATACAAATTGTTGTAACTGTACTGGAATACTTTTTAGGACTTGTTTCACCAATTCTATATATCAAGATAACATCCCCAGATTTTAAGTGTCGATCAGATGAATGAGAAATATAAACTTTACTAATTCTGTTTCTGTGTGGTTCATTCTCTGTATACTTGTCTTTGTCTTCTTTTGTATTTATACTATCTGGGAACAACTCGGTGTGATATTGAGGCTCTATCTTAATCAGATATTTATTAGTTTGTCTTGAAAAGAATGGAAAGGTAAGTTTAGGGTTTTCAATATTTACAGGATTTTTTTTATTAAAATCTCTCACATAAACTAACTCATCTCCATTTTGAGTTGTTTTAATCCCATGCCTTGTAAAGCCCCACTCTTCAAGCATCTCAATTAGTTGTTCTTGTTCAGGTCTTTTGTCGAAAATTGTAACATAAATTTCTTCAACTTTAAAAAGTAAAGCATTGTCAAATATCGTTTTCAGGAATCGTTCACCGATTTTGTAACCATTACCCGTTACTTTTAATGTTCCAATCTTCAATCTTTTTTTAGGTTTGAAAACGGGGGTTATTTCAGAATAGCTCTCTTCTCCAGCCTTTTCAATTTTTATGAAGAGGAATGCGGTTAGTTGATTATCATTATAACATACATAGCATGGCTGCTCGGATTTACGATTAAACCATGTATCAAATTCCTCATAATCACTTCTAAAACTGTCAAAAAAACTATCTTTCAAATTAACTTCGGCAAAATCAACTTTTTTGACAGCCAAAACCTTATGCGTAACCAAGTCTGGATTTTGTGCTATAGCTTTTTCTAAAAAACTTTGGATACGAAATACCTTATCGCCAATTCCTAAAATATTTGCCTTTGCATGAATTTTTTTGTCCTCTGAAATTAGGATATCTACCCTATCTTCAAATACTTCATTTAATATTTGAGTATCATTAATATCATTCTGTAAGCGATCATATTGTTGACTTACTTGTTTGATTTTATCACCTAATGGGGCTTGATATTTTAATTGATTGTAACTCTCAATTTTTACATTCATTGTGCTTAAAGAATCTTGATCCTTATATCTTTTTAACTCTTCTATTGTCAAGGGATGAATATATTTATCATATTTGAGTTTATCCAGCCAATTGAAAAGTTGTCCGATGCCAAGATTGTGGGCCTTATTGGCTTCCCGATGTATGATGATATTTGTATCAAGTAAGACTTTCATTGATTGTTATTCATTTAGTATAACTCATAATTAAAGCAATGGCCCATTGAATACATCCAGCCAAAAATTGGACAATACAAAACTTTAGATAACTAATAGTTACAAGCAACAGATATACTGATAAAAGACAATGAAATCAAATTTAATTTCAAAAATTGATCACCAACCAGTTTTTCACGACTTTTTACTAAATTAACATCTGTAAAAGCAAAAGCCCTCCTCATTCGAGAAGGGCTTTTGCTTTATATGATCAGATTTCCCTTAGCGGAAATGCTTAATTAGGCAATTGCTTCGGCTGGGCTTTCGGGAGCTCGAGGTTGAGGGCGTTCTTCACCTTTTGCTTCATCAGCGCGATGTCGATCACTTCCTGCATCTCCGATACATAGTGGAATTTCATATCTCTGATGTAATCGGCCTTGATCTCTTCAATGTCCTTACGGTTCTTCTCGCAGAGGATCACTTCCGAAATGTTGGCGCGCTTAGCCGCCAGGATCTTTTCCTTGATCCCTCCTACCGGCAATACCTTGCCTCTCAGGGTGATCTCACCCGTCATGGCCAGCTTCGGCTTTACCCTGCGCTGCGTAAAGGCAGAGGTCAGGGCGGTGAGCATGGTGATCCCTGCCGACGGGCCATCCTTCGGAACGGCTCCGGCCGGTACGTGCACATGCACATCCCACTGGTCGAACAGCTGGTAATCGATATTGAACTTCGCGGCATTTGCCCGCAGGGATGCCAGGGCAATCACGGCAGATTCCTTCATCACATCGCCGAGGTTACCGGTCAGGGTAAGCTTGCCCTTACCGGGACTTAAGCTGGCTTCGATAAAGAGGATGTCGCCCCCGACCGATGTCCAGGCCAGGCCGGTCACCACACCAGCCGTATCGTTGTTCTGGTAAATATCCTTGTCGTATTCAGGCGCGCCGAGGATGCGTTCCACTTCCTTGCGGGATACGTTCTTGTCGTACGCTTCTTCCAGGGCTACATGCTTGGCCACACCCCTGATGAGGGTCGCGATCTTTTTTTCCAGTCCGCGCACACCCGATTCCCGGGTATAATCCTCGATCACCTTTTCGATGATCTCCGGCTTTATGCTGATGTCTTTAGGCTTCAGCCCGTGCGCTTCGCGTTGCTTAGGGATGAGGTAGGTCTTCGCGATCTCTACCTTTTCTTCAATAGTATAACCGTTCACCTCGATGATCTCCATCCGGTCGCGCAGGGCGGGATGGATCGAGCTGAGGGAGTTCGCAGTAGCGATGAACATCACATTCGACAGGTCGAAATCCAGCTCTACATAATGATCGTAAAAGGCGTTGTTCTGTTCCGGGTCGAGCACTTCGAGCAGGGCTGAAGAGGGGTCGCCACGGAAGTCGTTGCCTACCTTGTCGATCTCGTCGAGCACGAATACAGGATTCGCCGAGTTCGCCTTTTTCAGCGACTGGATGATGCGCCCGGGCATCGCCCCGATATAGGTCTTACGGTGCCCGCGGATATCCGCTTCATCGCGGATGCCTCCCAGCGCCATGCGTACGTATTTACGCCCCACTGCCTTGGCAATAGATTTCCCCAGAGAAGTTTTACCCACTCCCGGAGGGCCTACCAGGCAAAGGATCGGGGCTTTCATGTTGTGTTTCAGCTTGAGCACGGCCAGGTATTCGAGAATACGGCTCTTCACTTTTTCCAGTCCGAAGTGATCCTTGTCCAATACCTTTTCGGCACGTTTCAGGTCGAAGTTATCCTGTGTGAACTCATTCCATGGAAGCTCGAGCAATAGCTCTACATAATTCATCACCACCGAATACTCGGCAGCAGCCGGGTTCATGCGCTGCATCTTATCCACTTCCTTGTTGAAGGCATCGTTCACCTCCTTGCTCCACTTCTTGCTCTTGGCCTTCTCACGCAGGTTCTGGATCTCGAGGTCAGGATTGTCTCCACCCAGCTCTTCCTGGATGGTCTTCAACTGCTGATGCAGGAAATATTCACGCTGCTGGCGGTCAATGTCGACCCGCACTTTCGACTGGATCTGGTTCTTGAGCTCCAGCATCTGCAATTCGCGGGTGAGATGCTCAAGCACGAGCTGCGCCCGCTGCTTGAGATCGGCCACTTCGAGCATACGCTGCTTTTCCGATACATCCGCATTCATGTTCGAGCAGATGAAATTGATCAGGAAGGACGAGCTTTCTATATTCTTTAATGCAAAGGAAGCCTCCGAAGGGATGTTCGGCGACAACTGGATGATCTGGTTGGATAATTCGCGCAGGGAAGAGATCAGGGCAGTAAACTCCTTGTCTTTTTTCACCAGCGGGATCTCCGCGAAGGGGCTGATCCTTGCCTTGAAATAGGGCTCGGACTGGATCTGCTCTTCGAGGTTAAAGCGTTTCTTACCCTGGATGATCACGGTGGTATTGCCATCAGGCATTTGCAGCATCTTGATGATATAGGCTACGGTACCCACACGGTTCAGGTCTTCGAATACGGGGTCTTCGATAGACACATCGGTCTGTGCCACCACCCCGATGATCTTGTTGCCTTTATAGGCCTCACGGATCAGCTTAATGGATTTATCGCGGCCTACGGTGATCGGAATGACCACACCCGGAAATAAAACGGTATTCCTTAACGGAAGAATTGACAAAACTTCAGGCATTTCTTCCGAATTCATGACTTCCTCGTCTTCGGTTGTCAGTAGGGGAAAAAACTCTGTATCGTCGTTCATAAAGCTTGAATTCAATTGATTGATGTCAAACGGATCAAAAATGCTCATATCGGTCCCGGTTTCTAAAAAAGTCAAAATGTCATAAAAGCAACGCATTTAAGCGGCTTTATGGTATCAGCCATATATGTTTCAAGCGCTGTGCCAAAAGAAAAGCGGGGTTACCAGCGAACCTGCTGCGCGGGACTTCCGGCACGGAAAACGAGGGTCTGGCGCCGGGTATCGTCGATCACATTCACCAGGTTCACCTGGGTATCGAACTGTTCTGTGAGGCATAGCTGGGAGATCCGGGCCTGGTGCAAGCCCTCGGGAAAGGATGCCTCCAGATAGATCACGGCCATGTCTTTCTGTAATTCCACCCCGACCATATGCAGGCTCCGGGCCTTGTTTTTCGCATTGCTAAGCCTAAAATACTGCTCCAGGTATTTCAGCGATACGGCTTCGATATCCTTGTCGTCCATCCGTATCTTTTTGCCCGTAAAATTACTCAACGCACTTTCCCAGTCGTCCCAGAATACCCGCATCATAATCTCAGCCGACTTTGTCTGCAGGTTGTATTCCAGTTGGGTAATGGATGTATAGAATTTGTGCGAACGCCCGGCGGGAAGAAAGGCTAAAAAACATACGATCAGGAGCAGCAGCTTTTTCATGGATCCGTGTTTCTATAATTTACCCTCTTTCTTCAGCTGCATGAGGTTCGGCTCACGCTGCCGCTGATCCTTGTACAGCTGGAACTGCGAGCTTAGCGGCTTTGGCGGGAAGCTGTTGTTCTTCAGGTTGATGTCGGCTGTTTCCTGGAAGGGATCGATGGTGAACTGCTTCACTGTTTTTTCTGTGATGATGAGCTTGGAAACCTTCACATTATTCTTCCGCCAGATCTCTGCCGGTATACGCATCAGCTCTTTCTGCCCGTCGGTAAATTCCATTTCAACAATCACCGGCATGATCAGCCCGCCTACGTTCTCCAGGTCGAGGATATAATAATTCATGCCCGGCTCCAGTATCTTTTTCTCCGCAGAGGAAAGCTGCCCGTAATAGCTCTTGTACTTTTCCTTATCGTAAGCTGTTACGTCGGAAGCATCGTATTCATTATAGAAATCGTTCAGCTCCGGGTAGGTATCCACCCGGTAATTCTTAATGGAGGTTTTGTTACGCTGTTCGGAGAGGGAAAGGGCTTCTTTGCTCTTCGCTTCCCGTTTCCGCGCCTTCTCGATCTCGGGGTTGCCCGAATCGGCGGTATAGAGCGTTACATTGGTTAAGGCAATATCGCAGGGATCCGTCCCGTAGAACCAGCCCCTCCAGAACCAGTCGAGGTCTACGCCCGAGGCATCTTCCATCGTGCGGAAGAAGTCGGCAGGCTGCGGGTGCTTAAAAGCCCAGCGCTCCGCATATTGCTTAAAGGCATAATCGAAGAGCTCGCGCCCCATCACCGTTTCGCGCAGGATATTCAGCGCGGTCGCGGGCTTGCCATAGGCATTGTTGCCGAACTGGAGGATGGATTCGGAATTGGTCATGATGGGTTCGAGCATGGCCTTATCTCCGGCCATGTAATTTACAATATTGCGGGGCTCTCCGCGCGTGGAAGGGTAGTTCTCTTCCCACTCCTGCTCGGTGAGGTACTGGCAGAAGGTATTCAGCCCTTCATCCATCCAGCTCCACTGGCGCTCGTCGGAGTTGATGATCATAGGGAAAAAATTATGCCCTACTTCATGAATGATCACGGTGATCAGTCCATACTTGGTGCGCTGGGAATAGGTGCCGTCCTTTTCGGGGCGGGCGCCGTTAAAGCTGATCATCGGGTATTCCATGCCGCCCACCGGACCATTCACCGATTGTGCTACCGGGTAGGGATAATTCACCGTATAGCGGGAATAGGTAATGAGTGTCTGGGCAATGGCATGGGTGGAATACTTGGCCCATAGCGGGTTCGCTTCCTTAGGGTAGAACGACATGGCCATCACGTCCTGGTTTCCTACCCGCACATTCATCGCATCCCAGATATATTTACGGGAAGCAGCCCAGGCAAAATCACGTACATTTTCGGCATGGAAGATCCAGGTCCGTTTGGCAGCTGAGCGGCTGCTCTCGTTCTTCTTAGCTTCATCAGGAGTGATGATGAATACCGGCTTATCGGCTTTCTTCGCCTGGTCGAGACGGGAACGCTGTGCCGCGCTCAGCACCTCTCCGGGGTTTTGCAGCAAACCGGTAGCTGCTACCTGCATGTCCGCAGGCAGGGTGATCTTCACCTTATAATCTCCAAATTCCAGGGCGAACTCTCCGCTGCCCAGGAACTGCTTGTTCTGCCATCCGTTCACATCATCATATACGCAAAGGCGGGGAAACCATTGCGCCATTTCGTAGATGTAATTCTTATCTTCTGCAAAATATTCGTAGCCACAACGGCCGCCATTGGTTTTGGAATTGTTGATGAGGTTATTCCAGTCGACCCGGAACACGAAAGACTGCCCGGGCTTTAAAGGCTGCGGCAGGTCGACGCGCATCATGGTGTTGTTGATGGTATATTTCAGGTCGGCGCCGGAAGCTTCTTTTACCAGGGTGATCTGGTAGCCGCCCTGGAACCGGTTGCGCTGTAAATTATTAAAGGCATCGAAGCTGAGGTTATCGATCTTATCCCGGGTTTCCGTGAGATAGGTCATGGAGTTGGGCTTGAAGATATTCTGATCGAGCTGCAGCCAGAGGTACGTAAGTGCGTCGGGCGAATTGTTATAGTATGTGATCTGCTCACTGCCGTTCACACTTTGCTTTTCATCATTCAGCTCTATACTGATCTCGTAATCGACCTTTTGCTGCCAGTACTGGTGCCCTGGAGCGCCGGATCCGGTACGGTAGGTATTCGGGGTCGGCCAAAGCTCATCCATCTGGTGGAACTTGCTTTTGTTATAGCTCTCCTGGGCAAAGATGGTAAGGCCCGGCAGACAAATGCAGAGCAGGAAAATAATTTTTTTCATTATAAAAATCAGGACAATACCGTTAAAGGTAAAAACTCAGTGTGATAAAAAGAACTATCTGAAGATATTCCGCTCGTACAGCCAGTACAGCGCGCAGATCAGCACCGGTACAGAAAGCAGGTAGTTCACCTGCCGCGCATTTAGCCGGGTGTATTTATTCAGGATAAAGATGAGGCCGATAACCATACTCACGATGATCACCTGTCCTGCTTCCAGCCCGATATTAAAGGGCAGCAGGGTGCTCCATACATCGAACTCCATGCCTGTGAACAATTCTTTCAGGAGGCGTGAGAAGCCCATGCCGTGGATCAGCCCGAACATCCCGGATATGATCACCCGGTAACGATCGAGGCTGCGGAAGAAGAGGTTTTCGGCAGCGGTAAAAAAGATGGAAAAGGCAATGAGGAATTCCACGAGACCCGCATCTATATTCACCATGTCGAGCGCACAAAGCGCAAGAGTCACCGAATGCGCAATGGTGAAGGAGGTAATGATCCATAGCACCCGCTTCCAGTCCTTATAGCTGTAAATGGCACAGATGGCAAGCAGGAACAGCACATGATCCAGACCCTGCGGGTCAAGGATGTGTGTAAAGCCCTGTTCAAGAAAAACTAAAAAACGTTCGGTCATACCATAAAAAAGCCTGCCTCCTTCCGGAAGCAGGCTTCATTCAGATCAGTTAATTATTCTTTTACTAATTTCTGTACAGATTCCTGTCCGTCGGCCTGTACTTTCACCGCATACAATCCTTTCGGAAGCGATGATACATCGAGCGATTCTCCGTTCACCAGGTCTTTCGTTAATACTACTCTTCCCATCACATCCATCACCGAAACACGGAAAGCAGAAACCGTTGCTACTTTAAAGCTTACGGTGTGCTGCGCCGGATTCGGGAACAGGCTGAACAAGGTTTGTTTCTGTGTGTTCACTCCCACAAAGTTGTTGGTTACGTACACCACGTAATCTTCGATCTGCCCGTTCTTTACCGGAGAGCAGGGATCAGAAGGCGTATTACCCGATGCACGTGATGAAACCCCACGCATACGCAAAGGCTGGTCGAGCACGGCATCCGCAGGAGCGGTAATCGTGCCCGCGTGTGTTCCCTTTAAGCCGTCGGTGCTGAAGGCCAGCTCGTTCGAGGTAAAGAAGCCGTCGTTATTGTAATCGATCCATACGCGGGAATACTGCGCAACGGACGTATTGGTTGTAATAGTGATCGGATAAGGCTTGGACGGGTTGATGTACGCGCGCGCGCAGGTAAAATCCTGGTAACCGTCTTCAAAGCCAGAGCCCAGCGATGACTGATCGATCGCGCCGAACTGCACACGGAGGATACCCACTACTCCCTGCGGAACTGTAGTGCTTGCCGCGCAAGATGTGCTCTTAGGCTGCTCATTATAGATATTAATGATATTAGTACGTACCAGGGTATCCGAGCCGCTTGCGTTCTTGGTGATGAGCGTTACAGTGTACATACCTGTATTGGCATAGGCATGTGTCGGGTTCATGGCATTCGAGGTGGCGCCATCTCCGAAATCCCATGAATAGCTTCTTGCGTTGCCGCTCTGGCTCACAAAACGAACAACCTTATTTGGCTGGCATACGAAATTATCTATATAGAAATCGCTTATCGGCAGCATTGAGTACGGACGACCCACTCCTACCGCGTGCCATGCATTCTGTACGGCTTCATTTTCAGGTGATAATTCTCCGTATAGTTCGATCGCCGATTCGATCGAGAAGAAACGCGCATCCTTATAGTTCGAGTTCGGGGTAAGGTATTCGCTCAGGTTACGGTAAGCGATCTCAGCCGCTTTGTCGATACCGATACCAGTCACCTGGTACGATTCGCCAAGATCATTTGTTCCCGATCCGCCCACGCTCAGCAGGTAGAACCAGAAGTTCTGCACACCGCTGTTGTTATGTACGCCGCAGTAATCGTTATTCTGATCCGGCACACAGCCGTCTGTCTTTGTCCAGTTCATCCCGCCATAGGTATCCGGGTTACCGAAGGCATTCGGATCAGCCATGTCGCGCAGGCGGAAATTTCCAACCCCTACTTCCCATGAAGGGTTATTCAGCTTGCTGAATTCGATCGCGGTACCAAAGATGTCGCTGAACGATTCGTTCAGTGCCCCCGATTCGCTCCTGTAAGTAAGTCCTGCGGTGTATTGGGTTACGGCATGTGTAAACTCATGGCCCACCACATCGACAGAGGTTAAAGGCTGCCCGTTACCATCGCCGAACACGGTATAGCTTCCGTTCCAGAACGCGTTGAAATAATTGACATCGTAGTGGAGGTACATCAGCATCTTAGATCCATTATCGTCGAAGCTGCTCCGGCTGAACTTATCCCAGTAGTAATCGAAGGTTGCCTCAGCGCCGAGATAAGCGTCGGTAGCTGCTTCATCCCGCTGTGGGTTCACATTATTCCAGATATTGTCGGTATCTGTAAAGCTGGTCGAGTTGAACTCATCCTGCCGCTTACAGTTACGCGCTTCGATCGCGATGCCCAATCCCCTGCGGTCGTTCTGGCGAAGCACATAATTCGCCGGGGCCACGCTGTCTGTGGTAATGCTGTGCGTGCCATGGTATTTCGTTACGGCAGTTCCCGGTACATCGGTCGCACAGATCTTACCGATCTTTTCGATCAGGGCGCCTGTTTGCGCATCGGTGTATACATCCCAGCGGTCTTCTTTCGGAAGACTGGCATAAATGTCTGTTCTGTAAGCATATTTAAAAACGGTCTGGCCTTCTGCCTGAACAGGCATTACCACCAGCTGAGTGGTCGGCTCGAAAGAAAAGTCCTCATTGCCCAGGTGCTTTTTCAGCATTGCTTCACCAGCTTTGTTCTCCCATTTATATTGCTGCGCGCCTACATGCTTTTTAGCCCATGCAATAGCATCGGCCGGCGACATGGTCGCGGTATTGATCACGCGCATTTCCGAATGGATATCGCCATTCAGGGAAACGATTCTCCCGTCCTTTTCATGTACGTTGAGGATTGCCCATTCTACAGGAACCCCGTTATAGGTCTGCTGGTAACGGTGCTTGACCATGCCCAGCACATCCGGCTTATTGGTCGAAAGCAGGCTGACCGATTCATTGTCTGCCATTTTCATGTTCAGGCGTAACCAGGTAGCAAGATCCTGTACCTGAGGCTGCTGCTCTGTTCTGAATTGTACATAGGCAGGTGTATTGGTACGTTCATTATAGTATACTGTACGGGCCGCGTTCACTTTTTCGGCAGCGGCTGTTCCCCGGTATGACTGGGCAAAAACACCAATAGGTAACCCTATGATTATCAGGGTAAATAGTTTTTTCATATAGCTATTGAGAAAATAATAAAATGCAATTTAATTAAACTTTGAGATTTACAACAATCTTCTTTGAGCCCATATAAGCGAAAATGGGGCCATAATGGCCCCATTCCGTACTATAACCCTATTTATTATTTATGAATTCTGAAAAACGAGCTGGTTCTTATCGTCCAGCACCAGTAAAATATTCGAGTCGCGGGCCACAGTTCCGGCCAGGATTTGCTTCGAAAGCTCGTTCAGGATCTTCTTCTGCATCACCCTTTTCAGCGGGCGGGCTCCGAACTGAGGATCATAACCCAATTGTCCGAGCCAGTCGAGCGCCTCTTCCGTCGCGCTCAGGCTGATACCCATTTCTTCCAGCGAACGCTGTATGCCCTTGAATTGCAGGAGCACGATCTCCCGGATCTCTTCGCGGCTCAGCGGGGTGAACATGATCACCTCATCGATCCGGTTCAGGAATTCCGGCCGTATCGATTTCTTCAGCAGATCGAACACTTCATTTTTAGTCTTCGCCAGCACCTCATCACGGTTAAAATCATTCAGCTCCGCAAAGTTCTCCTGGATGAGATGAGCGCCGGTGTTGGAGGTCATGATGATGATCGTATTCTTGAAGTTCACCACCCGCCCTTTATTGTCGGTCAGACGCCCGTCGTCCAGCACCTGCAAGAGAATGTTGAACACATCGGGATGAGCCTTTTCTATTTCATCCAGCAGGATGACCGAGTATGGCCGGCGACGCACGGCTTCGGTCAGCTGTCCGCCTTCATCATAACCCACGTATCCCGGAGGCGCGCCGATGAGGCGTGAAACCGCATGCCGTTCCTGGTATTCCGACATGTCGATCCGGGTCATGGCATTCTCATCATTGAATAAGAAATCGGCCAGGGCCTTGGCCAGCTCGGTCTTACCCACCCCGGTGGTACCGAGGAAGATGAAGGAGCCGATCGGGCGCTTCTTATCCTGCAGGCCTGCACGGCTGCGGCGTACCGCATCGGCAATAGCCTCGATGGCTTCGCGCTGTCCGACCACACGCTGGTGCAGCTCTTCTTCGAGATGCAGCAGCTTTTCGCGTTCGCTCTCGATCATCTTGGTGATCGGGATTCCTGTCCAACGGGAGACCACACCCGCGATATCTTCGGCGGTCACTTCCTGTTTCAATATCCGGCCGGAAGATTCGTCGAGCTTCGTTTTCAGCTCTTCGACCCTTGTTTCGGCATCTTTGATCTTGCCATAGCGAAGCTCGGCCACTTTCCCGTAATCGCTCGCGCGTTCGGCCTGCTCGGCTTCGATCTTATACTGTTCGATCTGGTCGAGGTTATCCTGGATCTCATCCACGATGTCTTTCTCGGCCTGCCATTTCGCACGGAAGGAATTCCGGTCTTCACTCAGGTTCGCGATCTCTTCGTTCAGCTCATTGAGCTTCTTCTCATCACCTTCCCGTTTGATCGCTTCGCGTTCGATCTCTAACTGCATGATCCGGCGTTCGATCTCATCCAGCGCTTCAGGTAACGAATCCATCTCGAGGCGCAGCTTCGAAGCCGCTTCGTCCATCAGGTCGATCGCCTTGTCGGGCAGGAAACGGTCGGCAATGTAACGCTGCGACAGCTCTACCGAAGCAATGATCGCCTCATCCCTGATCCGCACCTTATGGTGGTTCTCATATTTCTCTTTCAGACCCCGCAGGATGGAGATCGCGTCCTGGGTATCCGGCTCATCGACCATCACTTTCTGGAAACGGCGCTCGAGCGCCTTATCTTTTTCTAAATACTTCTGGTACTCATTGAGCGTAGTGGCGCCGATCGCGCGAAGCTCACCACGTGCCAGGGCTGGCTTAAGGATGTTCGCCGCGTCCATTGCTCCTTCCGAAGCACCGGCTCCGACCAGGGTATGGATCTCATCAATGAACAGGATGATCTCCCCGTCGCTATCGGTTACTTCCTTCACAACCGCTTTCAGACGCTCTTCAAACTCTCCTTTGTATTTGGCGCCGGCAATGAGCGAACCCATATCCAGTGAATACACAGTCTTTGTTTTGAGGTTTTCCGGTACGTCGCCTTTAATGATCCGGTGGGCGATGCCCTCGGCGATCGCGGTCTTACCAACACCCGGCTCACCGATCAGGATCGGGTTGTTCTTTGTTCTCCGCGAGAGAATCTGGATCACACGACGGATCTCCTCATCACGCCCGATCACCGGGTCGAGACGGCCGGATTCTGCCAGGTCGTTCAGGTTCTTCGCGTATTTATTGAGGGAATTATAGGTCGCTTCCGCGTTCTGGTCGGTGACCTTTTGGTTGCCTCTTAATTCTTTAATGGCTGCTTTCAGGTCTTTTTCGGTCACCCCTGCATCCTTGAGGATCGTGGCAGCCTTGTCCTTCCCGGCAAACACACCTAAAAGGAGGTGCTCCAGCGATACAAATTCGTCTTTGTATTCTTTCGTGACAGAAAGCGCCTTTTGCAGGGCAGTATTGGTATCTGAAGATAAATAAGGATTGCTTCCGCTTACTTTAGGAAAGGACTGGATCACGGAGTCCAGCACTTCGGTGATCCGGGCAGGATTCACCTGGAGCTTTTTGAGGATGAAAGGGATGATACTATCGTCGACAGACAGCATGCCTTTCAGCAGATGCGCAGGTTCTATCGCCTGCTGCTGGTTTGCAGTAGCGATCTCCACCGCTTTGTTAACAGCTTCCTGTGACTTGATGGTATATTGGTTGAAGTTCATACTTATAAATTTTACAGGTATGCTTCAAATCCATTGCCAGCCGTAAACCGGAGCTTACATCCGGAATTAATGTCGTCAAAAAGCGAAACGCGCGTGACGATTTTTCCGAAAGCGGACGATTTTACAGGAAAAGGATGATTACTTTAAGAAGCACTGAGGATCTCCTGCAGCTTTTCCGCCTGGAAGTTTGCCAGCTTCTGAAGCGGCGACATGGCCATCATCTTGATAAAGGGATTCAGGTCGGCATTGATGATCATCTTCGCTGTGGAAGAATCTCCGTTTGCGATGATCTCCCATTTCAGGTTCAGGGGAAAAGGAACTTCGCCCTTAGGAACAATGGTAATGGAAGTATCAGCCACACGCTCTCCCACCTTCAGCTCCAGCTTCGCCATGTTCTGAATGGTGAACTTACACTCGTCTTCGGTAGAGGACCAGTTATAAATGGAATCTGGCATGAGCTGCTGATGGTTGTTCAGGTTCGCGAGGAAACCGTATACCACCGAAGCCGGCTTATTCACCTGGATACTGTTGCTTTCGATCGTTGTCATTTATACTTCTTCTTTAATGCCCCAACCTTCCGGGTTCTCTCTCCAGGCTTGCAGTTGCTCTACATCTTTCTCGCTGATAAAGCCGGAAACCAGTGCCTGTTCGATCAGGAACGAATAATCACTTAATGATACCAGGCGGCAATTCGCCTTCTTAAAGTTTTCGTCTGCGGCATTGAAACCGTAGGTGAAGACCGAAACCATTCCCACCACTTCACAACCGGCAGCACGTAAGGCTTCCACTGCTTTCAGACTGCTTTTACCGGTAGAGACCAGATCTTCTACCACCACCACACGTTGCCCTTCCTTTACTTCTCCTTCGATCATGTTGTTCATGCCATGATCTTTCGGAGCCGAACGCACATAGGCGAATGGCAGACCCAAATCCTGGGCCACTAATACACCCTGTGGAATTCCTGCTGTAGCTACACCCGCGATGAGGCTTACCGCGCCAAATTCTTCGGTAATAACTTCCGACAAACGCTGACGGATAAATGTGCGTACAGGAGGGAATGATAAGGTAATGCGGTTGTCGCAATAAATAGGCGATTTCCAACCAGATGCCCATGTAAATGGCTGCTTAGGCTGCAGTTTTATGGCTTTGACTTGTAACAAAAATTCTGCTACTTTTAACGCTGTATCCTTCTTATTAACCATACCGCAAATGTATAAAATTTATACCAACGAAAAGGAACTGATCTTTGCAAAGCCAGCAGAAAAATCGGCCATAACGACAAACAAAGGGCCAATCAACTATAAATCAATCAGTTCAAAAAAGGAACTTTTGAGCGAAATAAACGGAAACAACGACCTTATTTTTTTTTCAGATGACCCGGAACAGGCGCTGAATGATTTTTCGAAGGATTATATACGGATCGTATTTATTCATCTTCCGGAGAGGGAAATGGGATCTGCCCAAGGGTAAGCTCGATCCGGGAGAAACGATCGAAGAGGCTGCCGTACGGGAGGTACAGGAGGAATGTGGAATCCATCACCTGCAATTGGGGAAAAAGCTCTGCGAAACCTTCCATATCTACTACGAGAAGAAGAAGCAATACCTGAAGCACAGCTATTGGTTCGCCATGCAGACGGAGGAACGGAAGCTTGCCCCACAGACCGAGGAAGACATTACGGATATCCGCTGGATCGCCAAGGAAGATTTTGCCCTGGTAAAAGCCAATACCTTTCCCTCCATTCTCGATGTTCTTATATTTGCCTCATGATGAAACTGAGCATCCCTCTTATGACCATATTCCTGGCCGCAGGACTTTGTGCGTGCAGCATAAAAGAAGAAGAAAAAACAGAGCTGCGTGAATGCGCCATTGTACGGACAAACATGCCCGACAGCTTAAAGCTCGGCAACCAGCTGAACCTGAAAATGGTGTACGCCATTGCCAACGGCTGCGGAAAATATCATCACACGGAAACACAGGATGGAGATCGTTCGGTGACCACACGTGTATACGCCGAATACCCGACCGGGAATGTGCCATGCAGCATGCAGCTTAAATACGACAGCCTGTACGTCAACATCTTCCCGAAACTGAAAGGAATCTATGAAGTAAAAACAGGTGATGGAGCCGGCGGACTAAGCACTGATACACTCGTTATTTATTAGCCTGCTTCAGAATTTCGGCCACGGCTTTGGGAACAAACTGGTCAATATTTCCGCCATTGCGCAGGATGTCGCGTACAATGGTCGAGCTGATAGCCGAGAAGCCCGGCTTGCTGAGAATAATGATGCTCTCGATATCGGGATGCATGGCGTGATTCATCTGGGCGATCGCTTTCTCGTATTCGAAGTCGAGCGTGGAACGGATCCCTCGGATCATATACTGCGCGCCGATCTGCTTGCAGTAATCCACTGTCAGTCCCTGGTAAGCCGCTACCTTTACCTTGGGTACATCCTTATACACCAGCCTGACCATCTCTTCGCGCTGTTCGGCAGAGAGAAAAGATTGCTTAGTGCTGTTCAGCCCGATACCGACCACAACTTCATCAAACAAGGGTAATGCACGTTGCAGGATGTCGACATGCGCTAAAGTGATCGGATCGAATGATCCCGGGAACAAGGCCTTTTTCATGGATTACGCGTGTATAAAAAAGCTGAACGCCGACTGTCCGTACGTTCGCTGCTGGTCAAAATTAGGTAAATTATCCAGTTTACGCAGTGCCGGATGCTCAACGATGAGCATCCCTCCCGCTTTCAGCAATTCTTTTTGAAAAACAATGCCGGGAATCTCGGTCAGGCGAGGCAAGTCGTACGGCGGATCGGCAAAGATCAGGTCGTACGGCTCATTCTCGATGTCGAGGAATTTGAACACATCCGATTTCATCACATTCACCCCTTCGAGCTTCAGCGAAGCGGCCGTTTCTTTGATAAAGCGCGCGCAGTTAAAATGCGCGTCCACTGCCGTAACCTGCGGACAGCCCCTGGATGCAAACTCGTAGGTCATGTTCCCGGTGCCGGCGAAAAGATCGAGCACGGTGGTTTCATCAAAATCGACCATGTGCTGCAATATATTGAAGAGCGCTTCTTTGGAAAGATCGGTAGTGGGGCGTACCGGTAAGTTACGCGGCGGGTTGATCCGGATACCTTTCAGCTTTCCGCTTATGATCCGCATAGTTCCAGGCTGTAAAGATGAAAGAAGCGATGCGCGTCGTGCTCCTCCAAACGGTAAGAGTACGACAGGCCGTCCAGGCGCGGCACAAAATCCACATGCCTGAAATAACGGTAGATCATCTGGTAATGCGGTGAGCTCTTGCCGATGTCTCCCATTAAAAATAATTCCAGTTGTTCCGGATTCAGCCCGAGCTGCTCGCATACAAACAGAGGGTAATAAATAAAGTCTTCGGAATTCTGGTATGCGAAACGGTTGTAGAACTTCAATTGACCTTCATCCGCCAAAACAATCTCTATATAATCAGGTCCGGTATAAATATACATACGGACACCCTGTTGATTTTTACTGATCCTCATCACGGCTTCGATCAGCGCGCTGCCGGAGTGAATGAACTGCACCGTATTAAAACGCGAGCGCATGAGGCTCATTTCGGTAGCACGCAGCGCGAAGACCATATACGCATTCGCTACCTCCAGGTGATTGGAGAATACGAAATGATCCGGCGCCACATTATTGCTGAATGAGAGGTATTCCTCTTCCCGCCCTTTTTCGAAGAGCTCTTCGGGAATAAGGGTAAACACCGGTGTGATCACACGGTAACGTACCGTTTGAAAGTCTTTCTGGAAGATGTCGGTCTTCTCCAGCACTTCGCGCAGCGAATGCTGCATATCCTCATGCTCGAACTCAGCCTGCAGGACGAACTTTTCGCGCTCATTGTTATAAACTACGGCGCGAAGCATATTACCATAGCTCTCCAGCCCCAGGTTGAACGTCGTCTTCGTATCGAAATGATAGCTCTCGTCGATGCGTTCTTTTTTACGGATGGAAGCTAAAATGGTTGGGCTCATTGCTACAAAAATATTATTTTTCCCGAGTATCTGCATACCCTGTTCCCGGGAAGCAGGAACCAGGATAGCCTTTAAGTATTAAAAGCCCTTGCAAAATTACCTTGTTAACCTGGATAAATAAGGTAATAAGACACCCTGGCCTATGATCGTGAACAATACCACGGCTGTAGTGATATAAATAATATCGCTTTTTAATAAGAAAGCATTTCCATTCGCCATTACAGATGGTAACCCGATCGCTAAAGCAAGAGAAATGATCCCTCTCATGCCCGACCAGCTGATCATGATGCCATCCTGCAAGGTAAGCAAGATGGACTCCGGGATCCGGCGGTTCGCAAATCTCGGGTGCGTACTGTGAAACGCTTTATCGAGCCTTTTACGATGGCTGAAAACGGTTATCATACGTAGTAATAGGGCTATCAATGTAATGATAAACGCATAAACCGTATAGGAAACAAGCACACTATCGGGTAATTCCTTCAATACAATAGGCAGCTCCAGGCCGATCAGAATAAAAATGAGCCCGTTCAGTAGAAACGTGATCATATCCCAGATGGTTTCGGAGTCTTTCTTCCATTTATCAGAAAAATGCGTCGTGCTTAGCCTCGATATGCTTAACGCTAATGTAACTACTGCAATGATCCCGGAGGTATGGAAATATTCAGCGATCAGATAGGTAACAAAAGGCGAAAGCAAAATAAGGCTTAACACGGCTATGTTGTTCTTTCGAACATATACAAGCAGCAGCTGGAGCAGCTTTGCCGTCATAAAACCAACAAGAAAGCCGCCGGCCAGCAGGATCACGAAGGATAAGGAAGCCTGCCACAATACGAACGTAGCTCCGCCAAGAGCAGCTAAAGCAAATTTAAAAGCCACCAGGGCCGAAGCGTCATTAATGAGACTTTCACCTTCTAAAATGGTATTGGCAGTAGACGAAAGGTTCATGCCTTTGGTAATGTTGATTGCCGACACGGCATCTGTTGGCGCCAGGATAGCGCCTAATATAAAGGCTGAGGGCCAGTTCATGCCCGGAATTAAAAAATAGGCCGTAGCCGCTATACCAAGTGTTGTAATAAATACCAATGAAAACGCCAGCCTGGAAATAATAGCAAAATTGGCCCTGAACTCCTTGGGATTAATTTTGAAAGCAGCGTCGTATAATAAGGGTGGCAGAAACAGCAGGAATACCATTTCAGATCCAATTTCCATTACGGGGATACCCGGAATAAAGCCGATCGCTATTCCGGCAATAACTAAAAATATAGGAACGGGTACTTTTAAGTTTTCCGCGAAAACAGTCAGGAGCACCATGGCGCCCAGCAAAATTAATACGATCGTATAATTCTCCATACGTAAACTCTTTTATTGATCTTCAAAACTGAACCATAAGGCTTACTCCTTCCGTCGGGACATACCAGGGCCTTCATGCTTATTCAATTATATCAAAGTAATTTTAATTAAATGTATGGATTTGAAAAAATGAAAGGATGTGATCCGGTAATCTTCTTCCACATTTTACCCATACCTCGTTATACGTACGATTGAGTATCTTTACGGCCAAGCATCATGCACGCTCCAGAATTACTTACCAGATACCTCGGACATTCTCCTACCGCCGAACAGCAAAAGCTGTTCGTGATGCTGGATACATTCCTGCAATCCGATCAGCCCTGGTCGGCCTTTGTATTAAAGGGCTATGCGGGTACCGGAAAGACCACGGCTATTTCGGCCCTGGTTAAGATGCTGGCCGGGTATAAGCTGAAATCTGTGCTGCTGGCTCCTACCGGGAGAGCCGCCAAGGTGCTGGCCGGGTATTCGGGCAGGCAGGCCTATACCATTCATAAAAAGATCTACCGGAAGAAATCGGCCACCGATTTCGGATCGGCTTTCGTGCTGGCCGAGAACAAGCATAAGGGAACCATTTTCATTGTGGATGAGGCCTCGATGATCACCGACCAGCGCAACGATACCGACCTTGGACCGAAGCAGTCGGGCGGACTGCTGCACGACCTGGTACGTTATGTATACGAAACCGATACGAACTGCCGCATTATCTTCGTCGGGGATACGGCCCAGCTCCCGCCGGTAGGCTCGCAGGAAAGCCCCGCGCTGTCGGAAGCGCTGCTGAAACAGGAGTATGACCTGGAGGTGCATTCCATCGAGCTGAAAGAAGTGCTGCGACAGGATAAATCATCGGGGATCCTTGAAAATGCGACGGCTGTACGCGACCTGATCTCTTCGGAAGACATCAAGGCACCCCGTTTCCAGACCAAGGGCTTTCCTGATTTTTACCGCATCAACGGGGAGCGCCTGCTCGACGGGCTGAACTATGCCTATGATAAATACGGGGTAGAGAACACCCTGGTGGTGTGCCGTTCCAATAAGTCGGCGAACCTGTATAACCAGCATATCCGTGCGCAGATCCTGTACCGGGAAGAAGAGATCACCGGGGGCGATCATATCATGATCGTGAAGAACAATTATTTCTGGCTTCCGGAAGAATCGGAAAGTGCCTTTATCGCGAATGGCGACATCGCTAAAGTGATCCGCATCCGGGCCGAGCAGGAAATTCATGGCTTCCGGTTCTGCGAAGCTACGCTCCAGATGATCGACATTCCCGGTGAGCCCATCATTACGGCCAAGATCATGCTGGATACCCTGAGCTCGGAAAGCCCGAACCTTGCCTACGATCAGCAGAAGTCTTTATACGATTCCGTTCTAAAAGATTACGAATGGATCAAAACAAAGAAGGAGCGGATGGAGAAGATCAGGAACGATCCCTTTTATAATGCCTTGCAGATCAAGTTCGCTTATGCCGTTACCTGCCATAAGTCGCAGGGCGGGCAATGGCCCTGTGTGTTTATTGACCAGGGGTATTTAACAGAAGAGATGCTGAATAAGGATTTCCTGAGATGGCTGTACACGGCGATCACCCGTGCCAGCAAGGAAGTATTCCTGGTGAACTTCAACGGGATGTTCTTCGGTCAGTAATCCGGACGCCGGCTCTGCTTACGTTCCGACCGCTGCTTCTTTTCACTGAGCCTTTTCTCTACCGATGATCTTGTAGGACGAGTCGCTTTGCGGGGGTTATCCCTGTGTAAGGCCCGCTGCAGCACCTGCACCAGCTTCTGTATGGCTTTTTCCTTGTTCAGGTACTGCGATCGCTCCTCTTCGCAGGTAACATGCACCGCTCCGTCTTTATTCAGGTAGCGGCCCAGGCGACTGCTCAGCAATGCCTTCTCCTCTTCGTCAAATAAAGCCGATGCCGTAAAATCGAAGATCAGCTCCACTTTCGATGACACTTTGTTCACATGCTGCCCACCTTTACCCCCGCTCCGGGAAGTCTTATAATGCAACTCTTTCCTGAGATCATCCACCGGTATATTCATGGGGTAAAAATAGATAATCTCTAAAAATAATTACCTTCGCTTTGCGTTTAGAGCGCAGCTAATACCCTTTTATGCGAAATACCTTACTTTCTGTACTGTTCATTCTAACATCCGGCCTTACCGGAACGGCATTCGCACAGAACGGGGGATTAACGGCGTACCGCTTCCTGGGTCTGCCCCCTTCGGCCCGGACCACCGCGCTTGGCGGGAACCTGATCCCGGTCATGGACGATGACCTGAACAACGCAGTACAGAACCCGGCGCTGCTTAACCAAAGCATGCATAACCAGATCGTGGCCAATACGGCTAACTTCCTGTCGGATATCCGCTATGGGTATGTAGCCTACGCACATCACATCAGGAACGCCGGAACCTTTTCGGCAGGCATTCAGCGTATTAATTACGGCGACTTTAACGAAACCAACGAAAACGGGGATGTGCTCGGCAGCTTTACGGCCCGTGAAAACATGTTCCATCTGTCGTACGCCAACCAATACCACCAGTTCTCTTACGGTACCAGCATGAAATATGTCGGAGGCTCGTACGAGAGCTATCATTCGGGCGCCCTGCTCTTCGATCTTGGCGGTACTTATTTCGACACAGTTTCGAATTTCACAGCATCCTTTGTATTGAAAAATATAGGCTGGCAGGTACAAAGCCTGTACGGGGAGAAAGAAGCCATGCCTTTCGAGGCCCAGTTCGGCCTTTCCAAAAGGCTGAAGCATGCTCCTTTCCGCTTCTCGCTGATCGCCCATAACCTCCAGAAGTTCGACCTGACCTATTACGACCCCAACGATCCTGACCAGGAAATAGACCTGGCAACAGGCTTACCGATCAGGAAGAAATACAATCTTGCCGATAAATTCGCGCGCCACCTCATCATCGGTACCGAGGTAATCTTCTCTAAAAACTTCCAGGTGCGGGTGGGCTACGACCACCAGCGCAGAAAAGAGCTGGCATTGAAAAGCCGCGCTTCTACCGCCGGTTTTTCCTGGGGCTTCGGCTTAAAAATCAAGAAGGTGGGCTTTAGCTACGGAAGCGCCCGTTATCACCTGGCCGGATCGACCAATATGTTCAGTATCAGCGTAAATCCGAACGATTTTCTGTCGCGCAAAAAATCCTGAAACGCATCTTATTTTTAGTTACCTTTGGCCTCGTATGCCTCAAACTATTCGCATAGCCATCGACGGGTATTCTTCCTGCGGAAAAAGTACGCTGGCCAAAGCTTTGGCAAAACGAATCGATTTCACCTATATCGATTCGGGAGCGATGTATCGTTGCGTTACCCTGTACATGCTGGAGCATGCTATCGACACCGATGATCATGCCGCCGTCAGCGAAGCGCTGGAGCATATCCACATCGATATGAAGAAAGGACGTTTCTTCCTGAACGACGCAGATGTATCTGAAGCGATCCGTAATATGGTTATTTC
>CALNCF010000329.1 GCA_937875035.1 uncultured Sphingobacteriaceae bacterium
TACCTGCTGGGTTTCTTTGCTGCCATTCTTTCTTCCCTGGTCATGAAATACATCATCCGGACCCGCGAGCGCAGCTACTTTATTATGGAGCTCCCGGGGGATCGTATGCCACGCTGGAACAACATCGGCATCACCATCTTCAATAAATCAAAAACATTCGTTACCGAAGCCGGTAAGGTGATCCTGGCGGTCTCCATTATACTCTGGGTGCTGGCATCGTACGGGCCTTCGGGTCGTTTCGATGCGATCGATGCCCGGTACGCGCAATTGGAAGCTGAACAAAAGATCAGCCCTGCCGAAATGGAACGGAATATCGGCGCCGAAAAGCTGGAAGCTTCTTACGCGGGTATCCTGGGTAAGGCGATCGAGCCTGCCATTCGTCCCCTGGGCTTCGACTGGAAGATAGGCATCGCCATCATCACTTCTTTCGCAGCGCGCGAAGTGTTTGTTGGCACCATGGCTACCATTTACAGTGTGCAGGGTGATGACGAGCACCTGGAAACGATCCGCGATAAGATGAGAGAGGCGAAGAACCCGGATACGGGTGAGCCCGTGTTTACCTTCCCGGTGGCTATGTCGCTCATGATCTTCTTCGCTTTTGCCATGCAGTGCATGAGTACCTTTGCCGTTGTATACCGCGAAACGAACGGCTTTAAATGGCCGGTGATCCAACTGATATTCATGACGGGTCTTGCCTACCTGTCTTCACTGCTGGTCTTCCAGCTTCTTTCCTGAAGAGGCTTTTTTGCGGGGCTCCCCGTGTCGCTTTCAGGTAATTCCCGGAATTCTTTTTTCTGTAACAATTTTTTATTTTAGTGACGATGTCGCGTAACCTCGAGGTACTCAAACGTTTTATCCCGGAGCCTGCCGCTCCACTTATTTCCGATTGGGTAGATCACTTACAGGTGGAGCTCAGGATCACCCGTTCCAGGGAAACCGTGCTGGGCGATTATCGTCATCCTTTCGGCGGGAAAGGGCATCGCATCTCTATCAACAACGACCTGAATCCCTACGCGTTCCTGATCACGCTTGTGCACGAGTTCGCGCACCTGGTGTGCTGGAACAAGCACCGTAACCTGGTGAAGCCTCATGGTGATGAATGGAAGGGTGAGTTTAAAAGGCTAATGCAGCCGTTCTTCCAGATGGATATTTTCCCGGAGAAGATCACTCATGCCTTGCAACGCTACCTGAAAGACCCTGCGGCTTCGAGCTGCGCCGACCCGGTATTGCTGCGTACCCTCAAAGAGTTCGATACCCGGAACCAGACCGTGTTCGTGAGCGCGATCCCGGCGGGAGGGAATTTCCGGTTAAAGAACGGTCGCCTGTTCCAGAAGATGGATAAGGTGCGCACGCGCTTCAAGTGTAAGGAATTGGAAACAGGACGGATCTACCTGTTCAGCCCGGTAGCGGAAGTATACCAGATCTACGAATAGTTCGATCTTCAGAAATAAACAAAAAAATAAAGCCCGGTTTAAATGCCGGGCTTTGCTTATATAAGAAGATCGCGGTTAGTTTGCTTTTTCCTGGTAGATCAGGGTGAGCAGGGTTTGTCCTACGGCTTTCAGCGACTGGGGATCGATGTTCTCGAGCTTGTCTTCATGCGTATGCCAGTGTGTCCAGAATCCTGAAGGACTGCTTTCGTCATGATGAATAATATCGACGGTTGGAATCGCTGCCAGGGTATTGATGTAATAATGATCATCGATGATCGGCGGTGTTTGCTTAAAGATGAAGTAAGAGGAGTAGCCGGCTCTCACACCCGCGTCCCAGATCTTGTTAACAAAGGCCGGGGCGAAAGCCCGCGAAACCTCGTCCTGCGCGTAGGTGGCATGATAGCCGCCTACCATGTCGAGCAGGATGCCGTAATAAGGGCGGTAGTTCGGGGTAGGCTGATTTTTCGCCCAGTACTGGGAGCCCAGGCAATAGGAATCTTTCATCTCCGGGTATGTGCTGTTTTCGGGCTGACCGTAATCTTCGGCATCAAAGAAAATAATATCGACGCCTACTTCCGGCTCCTGTATGGAAAGCTGGCGGGCCACTTCCAGGAGCACGGCCACACCGCTGCCGCCATCATTGGCGCCATCGATCGGCTTGTCCTGGTCCTTGGTATCCTGGTCGGCGAATGGACGTGTGTCCCAGTGCGCGCATAGCATAATACGCTTCGTTTTTTCCGGGTAAAAAGCCGCGATGATATTTTGGATATTCAGCGTTTTGCCGTCGAAGGCTTTCACCCCGGCTTTCTGAACGAATACCTTCCCGTTCGATCTCTCCAGCTCTCTGACCAGGTAGTCCGCGCAGGCGGCATGTGCTTTGGTATTCGGTACCCTCGGACCGAATGCGACCTGTTCGGCTACATAGCGGAACGCAGAATCGGCGCTGAAATCGGGAACCTTAACCTGTTGTTCCCGGGCGGTTTCTGTATTGCCCGACTGCCCGGTGGTCGGCTTGTTTTCACAGGCTGTGAGGCATAGCGCCGTTGCCGTGAGCAGGGTATAGATGTATTTCATGTTTATATGGATGAGCCCGCCCATTGGAAGGCGGGTGCTGGTTCTTGCTTATTCTTCATAGGCCCATTCGGAGCCGGTCTTGGAATCTTTGATCACGATGCCCATCTGCTTGAAGTTGCCGCGGATGAGGTCGACCATGTCGAACTTTTTCTCGGCACGTGCAGCACGATAGGTTTCCATCCACGATTCGATCATGCGGTTCGGGTCATCGCGTTCGGTCATCTTTTCTTCACAGATACCCAGGACTTCTTCATTAACGGCAACAAAGGTGCTGATCAGCTTATCGAAGCTTTCACGGCTGATGCCTGCCATCGGGATAATGCCTGCCTTGATGGAGTTGATCCGTTTCAGCAGGTTATATAATTCGGCAATGGCAATGGCTGTATTGAAGTCATTGTTCATGCCTTCGTACACCCTTTCGCAATCGGCGAGGATCTCCTTATCCAGCGCTTCATCTTTGGCGATGCTGCTGTCTTCTGTATATACCAGGGCCTTCGCGGTGCGCAGCCCGTTGATCATCTTCCGGAGTCCTTTATCTGCGGCTTCCAGGGCTTCGTTAGAGAAGTCGAGGGTGCTGCGGTAATGAGCCTGTAAAATGAAGAAGCGAATGGTCATAGGGTTATAGGCCCTGGCCAGCACCGGGTGATCGCCGTCGAAGAACTGCGCCAGGTTTACGGCATTCCCCAGCGACTTGCCCATCTTCTGTCCGTTGATGGTGATCATGTTGTTGTGCATCCAGTATTTCGCAGGGGCTACACCATTGGAGGAACGCGACTGCGCGATCTCGCACTCATGGTGAGGGAAGAGCAGGTCCATGCCTCCGCCGTGAATGTCGAATGTTTCGCCCAGGTATTTGGCGCTCATCGCCGAACATTCAATATGCCAGCCCGGAAAGCCTTCGCTCCATGGGGAGTTCCATCGCATAATATGTTCGGGAGCAGCTTTCTTCCACAGGGCAAAATCGAAAGAGTTTTTCTTCTCTTCCTTGCCTTCCAGCGTACGGCGCTCTTCGCCCGCATGAGCGATCAGGTCATCGAGGATCCGTCCCGAAAGCTCACCGTAATGCTCATGCTCATTGTATTTCAATACATCAAAATAGACCGAGCCGTTAGATACATAGGCTAAGCCGGCATCGATAATGCGCTGGATCATCTCTACCTGTTCCTGGATATGCCCGGAAGCGCGGGGCTCGATGCTCGGACGGCGCACATTCAGGCGGTCCATGGCCTCGTGGTAGGAGTTGGTGTACATCTGTACGACTTCCATAGGTTCCAACTGCTCGATGCGCGCTTTCTTCGCGATCTTATCAGCGCCTTCATCCGCGTCATTCTCCAGGTGGCCCACATCGGTAATGTTGCGCACATAGCGCACCTTGTAGCCGATAAAGCTTAAGTAACGGAAGACGATATCAAACGTAATGGCCGAACGGGCATGACCCAGGTGCGGATCGCCATATACGGTCGGACCGCATACATACATCCCCGCAAAGGGAGGGTTCATGGCTTTGAATTCTTCTTTATTTCGTGTTAACGAGTTGTATACGCTAAGCTTGCTGTCCATAGTACAAACATAATATTTAATGCGATAACAGGCAATGTGCCGGTATCGCCACAGGAGTTAAGGTATATTGATCTCCGCCGCGATGGGATAATGGTCGGAGTATTTCTTTTTGATGACATGATAGCTGTTCACCCTGAACGACGGATCGCATAAGATATAATCGATCTGGAAATTAGGGAAGGCGCCGCCATACGTAATGCCAAAGCCAGAGCCCTTTTCGCGGAAGGTATTCTTCAGCTCCTTCGATTTCATAATGGTATGATAGGCGAAGGAGATCGGGGTGTCGTTGAAGTCGCCGCATACGATGACCGGGTAAGGGCTGTCCATAATGGCGTCGGCTACCAGCTCGGCCTGGTTGCTGCGCCGGATAAAGGCTTGCTTCAGCCGGGAACCGATCCGCTTCGACGATTTCACGTCGGTTTCCGCTTTCTGTGTCACTTTGTCAAGGTATTCGTAATCTTCCGGCTGGAAATTGATGGATTGCAGATGAATGTTGAACACCCGGATGGTATCCTTTCCGAATTTAATATCGGTGATGATGCAGGTATTGGCATGCTTACGCTCGTAAAAACGAAGATGCTCTTTGTGTACGATCGGGTATTTGCTGAAAGTGGCAATGGCCAGCACTTCCGCGTCGATCGTATCGAAATCTTCCATATATACATAAGGCAGCTTCGCGTATTTCATGAGGCTGTCCTTGATGGCATATTCGCCGCGCTTGCGGGTATAGAATTCCTGGAAGCAGAGCACGCCGGCCTGCTCTTCAATAAGCATTCCCAGCATCTCGTGCTTGGTCTTCTTTTCGTATTTGTTGGAAGTAAAGGCTTTGAAAAGATGCGCGTTATAGCTGAGTACCTTCAGGGTGGAATCGCTTTTTACCGTCGTTTGCTTCTCCGAACGGAACGCGAATATATTCTGGTGATGCTGCCAGCCGGCAATGATCACGGCCAGCGACAGCAGGATGTGCAGCTTAAGCCTGAACAGCCAGTAGATAACGAACAGGATATTGATCAGGAGCAGGAAAGGGTAGGCCAGTCCGAAGAAGGCGATCATCCAGATCGCTTTCGGATCGATAAAAGATGCCGTATAGCTTAGCAGCAGGGCGAATGCCGCCAGGATGTTAAGCGAGAAGAAAATCCAACGGAGAAACGGAATCTTTTTCATGGCTATTTCTGATTACTCGCTTTGAACAGGATCTGCTTTTCTTCCTTGCTTAAACTTTCGTAACCCGATTTGGATATTTTATCGAGGATGGCATCGATCACGGCCTGGTCTGTTTCTGAATGAGGCTTGCGCGCGCTTTGCGCATTTGTATTCGCCTTGTGCGCAACGCGAAGCTTTGGCTTCCGGGTGAAAAGGCTGCGCAGCTTTTGCACCTGCCTGTCGATCCCGTTGATGAAGTCGTTTCCTTTTCTCAGCTGCGATACCATGATGAAGCCGAACAGGGCGCCACCCAGGTGTGCAAGATGTCCGCCGGAATTGATCGAGCCGATGCCGATCAGGTCGAAGATGAGATAGAACAGGGCAATGTATTTTAAGCGGACACTGCCAATGATGAAGAGCATAACGCTGTAATCGGGAAGCAGGGTCGCGGTAGCGAATACAATAGCCATAACCGCACCCGACGCGCCCAGCGCCTGTGAATATGCGACGGTCGAGGTGAAGAGCGGGAACAGGTTAAAGCAGGCGATGTAAAATACGGCCCCGCTGATCCCTCCCAGGATATAAGTGTATACGAATTTCTTATTGCCGAGGTATTCGGTGAGGATCTGCCCGAACCAGTATAGCACCAGCATGTTAAAGAGGATATGGAATACCCCTTCGTGCAGGAACATATAGGTGAAGAGTGTCCAGGGCTTATACAGCAGGCTGTGCAGGGATGCCGGAACGGCAAGCTGCTTCAGCACCCATTGATCGAGGGGCAAGGAAAGCTGGAACAGCAGGCCCGTTACCCATACCAGCTTAATGAGCACGAATACGGCCACGTTCACAATGATGAATTTCATCAGTGAGTTCCCCGGGTATTGCAGGGTACGGCGCAGGTCGCTGAAAACTGAGGTCATCTTAATATCTCCTGAAACGGTTCCTATTCCAATACCTGATCAGTATAAACCCGAAGAGCATGCCTCCCAGGTGCGCGAAGTGCGCGATGTTATCGGCCGGGTTATTCTGGATGCCGCTGTACAATTCGAACAAGCCGTAAAGGATCACGAAGTATTTGGCCTTGATCGGCAACGCGAAATACACATAGATGATCGAGTTCGGGAAGGTCATGCCGAAAGCAAGCAGTATACCGAATACCGCTCCGGATGCACCTACTGTCGGCATATTAATCTTTGTTCTGAGCGCGGTCATTATGTCTGCATTGTCAATTAACGTTGATGCAGAATTTAGTAAGTGGCTAATCTCTATGTAGTTAACGAACATGTGCAGCACGGCAGCGCCTAAGCCGGTCACCATGTAATAGATCAGGAAGCGTTTGGGTCCCCAGTAGTTTTCCAGTGTAGAGCCGAACATCCATAAAGCGAACATATTCATAAGCAGGTGAGGTACACTACCATGCATAAACATATGGGTGACTATCTGCCATGGGCGGAAATATGATGATTGAAAATAAAACAACCCGAATTTTTCGATCATATTGAAGCCGGTCTTATCTCCCAGAACATAGGATATTAAAAAGACCAGTCCGTTAATGATCAGCAGGTTCTTAACAACGGGGGGTAGAATGGAAAATCCGCCCGGCCTGTATTGGTTATTCATGTAGGTCCTTTCTCGCTTTCGTGCTAAAATATGGTAAAATAATTTCTCCTCCGCGCTCTCCCGAAGATTTTACACATTCATCGGCTATTTGTCAAATCTTCTCAGCAGATCTTCCAGTGTCATTTTGAACAGGGTGGATTTTCCGTTGATGGAAACCTGCGGCATCTGGCATGCAAACAACTCATCGATGAGATGGTTCATTTCGTCGCGGCTTAAAATTTTCCCGGCTTTGATCGCGGCATTCCGCGCCAGCGAACGGGCGAGGTTGTCGCGCCGTTCCAGCTTCATGCTGCCGAGGTTCTGCTTGTAGTTTTCCAGCAGCCCGTGCAGCAGCGCAGATTCGTTCCCGCTTTCGATCTCCGCGGGAATGCCGTATACGGCCAGGCTGTTTTTCCCGAATTCCCGGAGATCGAAGCCCATCGCTTTCAGGTCGTCCATCAGCTCCTTCGCCAGTTCGAAATCGGCCGTTTTCAGCTCGATGTTCTGGGGGAAGAGCGATTGCTGGCTGGCACCCTGGCTGCGTTCCAGCTTCTCCAGGAAGCACTCGTACAGGATGCGCTCATGCGCTGCCTGCTGGTCGATCACCATCATCCCCGATTTAATGGTCGTGATGATGAAACGGTTGTGCACCTGGAAAACCGATTTTTCCTGCGGCACCTGCTCTTCTGCTTCCCCGGCGGCATCGGGTATCAGGGAAAACTGCTCTTCCTCGCGTTTCTGCGCGATCTCGTATAGCTGCTCCCAGCCCCGCGTCGAATCTTTCGGGTAGCTTGGGGTATGCTTCTGGTATTTGGGCTCATCCTTAAAAGGATTGAAGTCGGGGTTCACGGTAATGGTCGGGATCCGGATCTCGCTTCCCGGCTTCAGGGGCTCCAGGTTGCGGAAGCTGCTTTCCGTATCGAAGTCGATGGTCGGCGATACGCTGTAACGTCCCAGCGACCGTTTCACCGTAGCACGGATCACGGCATACAGGATCTTCTCGTCATCGAACTTGATCTCGGTCTTGGTCGGATGCACATTCACATCGATCTTGGCCGGGTCTATTTCGATGAAGAGGATATAAAAAGGAAAGCTGTCTGAAGGCAGCAGCTCATCAAAGGCATTCATCACGGCGTGGTTCAGATACGCGTCCTTGATATAGCGGCTGTTCACAAAGAAGAACTGCTCGCCCCGCGTACGCTTGGCATGCTCAGGCTTGCCGATGAAGCCGCGCACCGAGAGCATGTCGGTCGACTCTTCCACGGGCACCAGGCGTTCCTGGTAATTGGCGCCGAAGAGATTGACAATGCGTTGCTTTAAATTACTGGCCGGGAGATGGAAGAGCTCGTTCCCATCATTATGCAGGCTGTAAAAAACATCGGGGTGCGACAGGGCCTGGCGCTGGAACTCATCGATGATATGACGCAGCTCCACTGAATTTGATTTCAGGAAATTTCGTCGAGCGGGGATATTGAAAAACAGGTTCTTAATGGTGATAGAGGTTCCGTTGCCGGTGCTGCAGGGTTCCTGCTTGCGGATCTCGGAGCCTTCGATCTCGATCAGGGTACCCACCTCGTCTTCCCCGCGTTTGGTCTTCAGCTCCACCTGGGCAACGGCAGCGACAGAGGCCATCGCTTCCCCG
>CALNCF010000330.1 GCA_937875035.1 uncultured Sphingobacteriaceae bacterium
GTCCTTCGATTTGTAGAATACCTGCTTGGTTTCGTAGCCATCGGTATTCAGCTTGAACTCTGATTTCTTATAGCTGGCAGATTCTCCGGAAGCGATGTCGTATTTGTAGATCTCGCCCGGTGTGGTAAAGTTGGTGAAGCTGTAGTAGAATTCCTTATCGTCTTTGTTCCCACCGAAACCGGATGCCGTACCGATTCCCGGCAGTGTGATCTCGCGGATCTGTTTACCCTTCATATCGAACTGTACCACCTGTGTGCTGGCATTGTTCAGGTAAGAAGCGAACAGGTTGCCACCCGCGGTACCTACGCCTTCCAGGAGCTTGCCGGTTTCCGGGATCACCATTTCCCATTTCTTTGGATCCGGGTTCATCGGGTCGACAGCCACCAGCCGGTATTTAGGCGACTGGAAATCGGTCAGGACCAAAAGCTTGTCGCCCACATTGTCGATCACCGAATAGTTGTTTTCAAATCCTTTAAGCAGCATCGTGATCTTGCTTCCCGGCTTGCTCAGGTCCTGGCAATAGATCTCCGAACCTGAAGTTCCTTCCGATGCGTAGATCAGCAGGAAGCGCTCATCTTCGGTTACACTGGCCCCGAAATAGCGCAGCGGGTGCGCCTTGTCTTCGTATACCAGCTTGTCTTTAGACTGGTCTTCGCCCAGCTTATGGAAATAGATCTTCTGGTACTGGTTCTGGTTCGACAACTCGGTGCCCGATGTCGGCTCATCGTAACGGGAATAGTAGAACCCGTCGCCTCTCCAGGCAGCGCCCGAAAACTTCACCCATTTAATTTCATCGTTTAATTTTTTTTGTGAGGCAACCTCCATCACATAGATCTCGTTCCAATCGGAACCCGAACGCGCGATGCTGTAAGCCGCATATTTTTTATCATTCGAAAAATACAGGCCGGTTAAGGCTACCGTACCATCTTCTGATAATTTATTCGGATCAAGGAACACCTGTTCGGCTCCATCCATCCCCTTACGGAAATAATAGACGCCCTGGTTTTGCAAACCATCATTCTTCGTATAGAAATAGTACTCGCCGGCACGGAAAGGCGCGGAAGATTTTGGGTAGTTCCAGATCTCCGTTAAGCGGCTTCTGATCTTCTCGCGGAACGGGATCTGAGACAGGTAATTATTGGTCACCGCGTTCTCGGCTTCCACCCATGCCTTGGTATCCGCGGCGGTGTCATTCTCCAGCCAACGGTAAGGGTCTGCGATCTTCGTTCCGAAATAGTCATCCGTTACATCCGATTTCTTGCTTTCGGGATAAGGCATCATGCTTAGTGTTTTTTGCTCATGCTTGCAGGAGGCGAACACCCCGGCGATCATGATACAGGTTAGGATTTTTTTC
>CALNCF010000331.1 GCA_937875035.1 uncultured Sphingobacteriaceae bacterium
AACGGGAAAAGCGATCAGCTGATCAGCGACCCGAACGGAGAAATATTCAATCACCTGCAAACGGACAAAGAATCCGGGCAGGTAGTAATGATGAACTCCGTCACCCTTAACGGAAACCTCAGCCTGACCCGCGGAAACCTTTCGCTCAACAACAATACGCTCAGCATCACCGGCACCGTTTCGGGAGATGCCAAGCTGGTGGGTTCTGCTAATGCAGCGCTGGTAATAAACGGAAGCGGAGCCCTGGGTACACTGGACTTCGATAACAGCACTACCCTCGCCAAGACCCTCAAAGACTTCACCCTGAACCGCAGCGGTTCGGGCAGCGCTACGCTGTCCGGTACCGACAGCCTGCTTATTAACGGAACCCTCACCCTAAGCAACGGAACCCTGAATACGGCCGACAAGCTGGTGCTGCTTTCTACCGCTGCGTCAACCGCGCGGGTAGCGGCCATCACCAACGGAGCCCTGTCTGGCAACGTGATCGTGCAGCGTTACATACCGGGCGGTGCAGGCAAGAGAAGATGGAGGCTGCTTTCAGCCCCGGTCAATGTCGGCGGCAGCATCAACATCCAGCAGCTACAGGATAATATTCATATTACCGGAACAGGGGGAACGGCCAACGGCTTCGACGATAGTCCGAATAACGTATACTCGCTGAAGACCTACGACGAAACCATCCCGGGCTCATCTTCCAATGGATGGGTATACCCGCCTACCACGAATTTTAATGTGAGCAAAGGCATGGGCATGTGTGTGTTCATCCGCGGAGACCGCAATACACCTGAGCCCTTTAACCAGTTTGCCACTCCCAACAATGCCACGCTCGATTACAAGGGCACACTGAACAGCGGCACCATCACCCTTCCCCTGAGCTATACGAACAGCAGCAGCGGAGGTGATGGCTACAACCTGATCGGCAACCCTTATGCATCGGCCATCGACTGGCAGGCGGCAAGCGGCTGGACCAAGACCCGCATCCAGAACAAGATCTGGATCTACAACCCGGCTACCGGGTCATACGGCACCTACGATGCAAGCCTGCAAACAGGCACCAACGGCTGTACACGTTATATCGCATCGGGCCAGGGCTTCTTTGTGAAAGCCACTTCAGCCAATCCTTCCATCAGCTTTACCGAAAATGTAAAAGTGAGCAATACGCCCTCCAACTTTTTCCGCAACGCTGCAACGCCTAATCTCTTCCGCATGACCCTGGTCAAGGATTCGCTGAACTCGGATGAAGCGCTGTTCTACCTGGACAACTCGGTAATGAAAGACGACAGTGATGAAATTGATGCCGCGAAATTTTTTAACGACGACATGAACTTTTATTCCAAAGCTTCGAATGGAAGGAATCTCGCCATCAATGCCTGGCCTTTGCCGCTGGGCAGCGACACCATTGCCTTGTCGGTATTCAGCTTCAACGGCAGCGCCCGCGCTACCGGGACGTATTCATTCCGCCTGACAGAAATGGAAACACTGGACGATACGCTGGAAGTATACCTGCTCGACATGTACAAAGGACAAACCATCAACCTGAAACAAAACAACACCTATTCATTCGAGATCACCAGCGACGCGCTTTCGGCAGGAAACGACCGCTTCAAGCTGGTATTCAAAGGAAATTATATGCCATTGGGTATGGATCAGCAGGAGAGCAGGTTCGCGGTATACCCGAATCCGTTCAATAACGAGCTGTTCATCGCCCTGCCCGGGTATTTAGAAAATGAGCCGGCCGAGATCCGTATTTACAATACGCTGGGACAGCTTGTATCCTCGCATACCGCGCCGGCAGGAAGCACTGTACGACGCCTGCAACCGGGTACGGGGATGAGTACCGGCCTCTACATTATACAGGAAAACGAAGGAAGCTACCAACAGGTCACCCGGCTGATGAAGCAGTAACAGCATTCCAAAAATTGGACAGGCAAAGGCGGCATGGTTTTGAACTATGCCGCTTTTTATGTTATAAAACATGGCCTGAGACGCCTTATTCATCGTTTTTTGTGACAAATAATTCACTAACTTTGAAAGCAGCACATCCGGCCTGTAAATTGTCGTATACGATCCGCACACAACTGCCTGCAGATGCGGGGTCTCATTTAATCCAACACACATGAAGAAATTTATATTACTCACGCTCCTCTCTCTTTCAGTCACCCAGCTCATTTTTGCCCAGAAGACCTTTAACGTCAGCTCAGGCTCATGGGCTACGGCAGGAAACTGGAGCCCCTCAGGTGTTCCTGCGATTACGGATGATGTGATCATACCCAAGACCCTGCTCATGAAAGGAAACGGCGCAGCGGCAACGGTAACCATCAGCGGCACGAACGTGCTGAATGTGGCTAACCGGGTTACATACGAAAATGTCACCGTGAATAAGAGTAATATCATAAACGTGAACGCCGGAACGCTGAACTGCGGCTCCATGCTGATGAATAACAATGGTAACAATACCTTACGCCAGTCTATCATGAATATCACCACGGGAACACTCAGCTCCGCGGGTGATATCACCATGAACGGACAGAACGAAGAGAACCAGATCAGCATTACAGGAGCCGGGAAGCTTTCCTTCGCCAACAATTTCAATATCAACAACGGACGCTTTAATCCCGGCACTTCCGGTACGGTCGACTATGCCTATGCGGGCAATCAGAACATCATCAACCCTTCTGCCTTTTATACCAACCAGTATTACCCGAACCTCATGATCTCGGGGAGCGGAACCAAGAGCATGATCACCAGCATGACCATTGCGAATGCCCTGACACTAAATGCCGGAACCTTTTCCATTACCTATAACAGCATCGTAGTGAACGGTACCACCACCGTAGCATCGGGTGCTACCCTCCTCGACGATAACGGAGGGGGTACCAATGCGTTCAATGCAGTGATCAACAACGGCACCTTCACCATATCAGCCTATAACACCACTACCTTTAGCGGAGACATTACCAACAGCGGAACGATCAACAATACCGGAAGCGGGGCCAACTGGACCTTGTCGGGTAAGCTGATCAACAACGGCACCTTCTATACCAACGGATACAATACCATCGAGTTCCGGAACGGCATCACCAATAACGGCAGCTTTACAGCCGGCAGCGGACCGATCTCCTTTACGACCAACAACCAGGTCATCGCAGGGAACGCGGCAACCGTATTTACGAACGCGACCGTTGCCGCATCTAAAACAATAACCAATAACAATAGCGATACCGTGTATTTCAACGGAGAGCTGCTGGGATCGGATGGCAACAGCACCTGGATAAACGGAGCCAACAGCACCCTGTATGTAACCCGCCAGCCCATGGCCACAGGCATTTTAACAGCCAGCGCCACGAATAACCGTGTGATCTGCAATTTCAGCTATTACAATACCTTTAAGCCGACTACCTATTTCCACCTGGAAAAATGGGGGAACCAAACCGCCGTATTCAATGGAACCTATGCCATTAACGGCGATTTTATAACGAGTCCGTCTGCCTCCGGCGACATCATTACCTATAACGCATTCAGTGTAGCCGGTAATTTCGATCTGAACGGAAGCTCACGCTTAACATTTTCCAACAGTATATTCATCACCATAGCCGGCGACCTGAGCGGTACCGGGTCGATCGAGTTTTACACCTATAACAACGCTGGGATCAACCTGGCAGGAAACTTCTCCAATACTGGATCCTTTACACCAGGCAACAGCCTGATCAATTATAACGGAACAGGAACCCAGCAGGTAAAGGGGGCGAACTATGCGAACCTTACCCTGTCGGGAAGCGGCACCAAGACCCTGCTGGGGAATGCGTCCATTGCCACGAATTGTACATTCAACCTGAACAGCGGTGTGATTTTCAATGCCGATACCTACCCGGTGACACCGAACGGTACGGGTACTACCTTCAACATTAACGGAACCTTCCAGACCTCGAACCCTAACGGTTTTACCGGTGCAGCGAACAGCGCCATTACCAGTGCCAATAACCCTACCGTGAACGTAGGCAATGCCTCCACCATCGTATACCAGGCCAACGGCGACCAGGTTGTTACCGGGAGAACGGATTATAACAATCTTACGATCCTGAACAGCGGCATAAAGACCATGTCAGGTCCCGTAACGGTAACAGGTACCTTCAGCCAGAGCACCGGAACCCTGAAAGTAGGCAACAACCTGCTTAGCCTGAACGGCCCGGTAACCATGACCGGCACCATAGCCGGCGGAACAAATGCGGAGCTGAACCTAGCCGGCAGCGGCGCGCTCATCAGTATGAATGTGGCACAGACCTCCGCAGAAGATAAGACCTTTAAGAACATCACCCTGAACCGGGCAAACGGGCTCTCTGTAGAGCAAGCCCTCGACCTGACCGGCACCCTGAAGCTGACCGCGGGATCGGTAGCCAGCAACGGTAACCTCCCCCTGGTTTCCAACGCGTCGGGTACAGCAAGGGTCGACGAGATCTCCTGCCCGACCTGCAGCATTACAGGGAATGTAACCGTGCAGCGCTTTATACCAGGCGGCGCAGGCAAGCGTCGTTGGAGACTGCTCGGATCATCTGTAAGCGCATCGGGTACGATTGCCGTTACACAGATCATCGACAACATCCTCGTTACCGGAACCGGGGGCGCGGCCAATGGCTTCGACGAAAGCCCGAATAACAACTACTCCTTTAAGACCTATACGGAAAGCGTTGCCGGCGCTTCTGCCAATGGCTGGACCTATCCTGCCAATGTGAACAGTACCGTAGCCAATGGTATGGGCATGTGCGTATTCGTGCGCGGCGACCGCAATACCATCGACCCTTTCAATACATCAGGCACACCGAACGATGCGACCATCGACTATACAGGCACCCTGAACCAGAAAAATTTCACCACCACCCTCAGCTATACCAATACAGGCGCTACCGCTGACGGCTTTAACCTCATAGCGAACCCCTACCCCTCTGCCATCGACTGGAAAGCAGCCAGCGGCTGGACCAAAACAAATGTGCAGAACAAGGTATGGATCTACAACCCTGCGACCGGCTCCTACGGGACCTATGACGCGACACTGGATGTAGGCACCAATTCGTGCACACGCTACATCGCTTCCGGGCAGGGATTCTTTGTAAAGACCACCGGGGCATCGCCATCGCTCGGCTTCAAAGAATCGGTGAAGGTGACCAATACACCTTCCAACTTCTTCCGCAGCGCGGCGATCAGCAACCTGGTCAGGCTGACCCTGGTAAAAGATTCGCTCAATACCGACGAAAGCATTATTTACCTCAGCCCCGATGCGCAACGTGAAGACACCGACGAATTCGACGCGAATAAATTTTTTAATGATGACATGAATATGTATACCAAGTCATCGAACGGAACGAATCTCGCCATCAACGGCTTCCCGGTTCCATACGAAACGGATACCATCCGCATCTCCCTCTTCAGCTACCAGGGAAGCAATGTATGGAGCGGCAATTACAATTTCGACTTCAGCGGGATCAATACGCTCGACGACAGCCTTGACCTTTACCTGCTCGATCTCTACGATTCGGTGACAACAGATATGCGCGCCTTCAGCGAATATCATTTCAGCATTACTGATGCGGCATCCATGGGTAACAACCGTTTCCGCCTGGTGATCCGGAACAACAGCCTGCGCACCTCGGTGCCTGCGACCGCCGCGAACAGCGGTAACCTGTTCAATGTATATCCGAATCCGTTTAAGGAAGAGCTGAAGATCACTTTCGCGGAAGCCATCAGCAATGAACGTGTACAGGTAACACTGAAAGACGCCTTAGGCAGAACCATATATGACGCGGGAGAAGTCAGCGCCAATGGTACCTACAGCATTCAGCCCGGCAGCGACCTCGCAAAAGGACTCTACATCATACAGATCCAGGGAAACAACATCTTCTCACAGAAAAAGCTGATCCGCTACTGATCTGCACTGACCATATATCAAAAGCCCCGGCATAAAACCGGGGCTTTTTTATAACATCTTTATCAGGATGAAAACGGATACCTTTTTGAGAAGTGGTTTTCACGATTAGTCTATCATTTTAACATTTCCCCCCCTACTTTTTATCAAGAAAAAGTAGAAGAGAGCAGAATAAACCCAAAGCTTTTCGGAAGTATACCCTACCCCTTCAATCCCGAATTTGGAAAACAATCCCATAAACAGACCAAAACAAACGACCTTCAACCAGGCAAATACAAATCAAATATCTAATTATCAAATAATTACAAAACATCACATGAGTACAATATCAGACGGTTCAATATTTGCAAATACCTGGATGTTGTTGTTAATTTTAAATTGAGCTCCTGATAAGGCACCGGTCGCAAGGCCGGTGTCAAATCAGACTCAGCAGATCAAACAGACAGGCTCCTGTCATTTTTTCCCGGTGTGCATTGATACACTCATACAAAATCCTAACTTTACCTGCATACATGAATATTGCTATGAAAAAAATGAAATTCAGATCTCTGTGGTTCGCCCTGTTTTTTTCGGTGCTGGCAACCGCAGTATTTGCCGACGACGATCCGGGACCGGATCCGGGAGGTGACCCGGATGCGCCTATTGACGGAGGCGTTGCCCTGCTGGTCGCTGCCGGGATTGCCTACGGCGCTAAGAAGATCAACGATAAAAAGAAAGAAGACGTTATTTTATAATATGAAAAGCCACCTCCCGGTGGCTTTTTTGTTTTAGTATCGGTCATAACTCCTCATTCCCTCCTTATGAAGTCAAGACAAAAGCAGAAGAGTAAATAAATGGTGCATATTGGTTATCTCACCGGTAAAACGCTTTCTCTCTTGCTTTTCTCCTGATAGAAGTATGCAAAAAATGAAGCCGGCATAGCGGCTTCTCGGGAAAAACAACAACAGCTCAAAAAAAATAAAAATTATTGTCAGAAAAATAGTTCCGGTGAATTGTCCTTATTGGGAGATGAACGGAAGAATACCGGGGATGAATGGAGAATACCTGTTATCACACAATTTATCACTGTTTTCTGAAACGAAATCATTACAAAACGATAGCCTTATCCTGACATTTCTTTTCTACGTTTGCAACCGGAAATGCGCAGGCATTCCACCCCTTTTAAGAACAAACACCTTATGAATATGATGAGAAAAAAGTTACTGCTAACGTTCCTGGTGATCTTTACCCTGGGCATACTCAAAACACATGCGCAGCAAAAGTATACCATCAGCGGGTACGTAAAAAATGCGAAAGATGGTGAAGCGATGATCGGTGTCGTGATCTCGGTAAAAGAAACCGGCTATGGCGTAGCCACCAACCCTTACGGCTTCTATTCACTGACCATGCCAAAGGGTACCTATACGGTCAACTACGGATTCCTGGGCTTTGAAACCCAGCAGAAGACCATCAGCCTCGAAGGCAACCAGACCATCAACATCCAGATGACGGAAAAATCAGACCTCTTGCAGGAAGTGGAAGTGCTTGCTGCGAAGAAGAATGAGAACATCACCAATATGGAGATGAGCATGAACAAGATGGACATCCGCGAGATCAAAAGTATGCCGGCGCTGTTAGGCGAGGTCGATGTGATCCGCAGCATACAGACACTCCCGGGTGTAAGCACCGTAGGCGAAGGAGCTTCAGGCTTCAACGTACGCGGTGGCGGAGTGGACCAGAACCTGATCCTGCTCGATGAAGCGCCCGTATACAACAGCTCCCACCTCATGGGTTTCTTCTCCGTATTTAACCCTGATGCGGTGAAAGATGTGAAGCTGCTGAAAGGCGGCATCCCTGCGCAATACGGCGGGAGGCTTTCTTCCCTGCTGGATGTGCGCATGAAAGACGGGAATACGAAAACACTCGCGGGTAACGGCGGGATCGGCCTGATCTCAAG
>CALNCF010000332.1 GCA_937875035.1 uncultured Sphingobacteriaceae bacterium
AGGGATTACGACAAGTCCGGTTCCTGATCTTCAGCTTTACTAATTTACCAGGCTCCTGTATGTTATGCAGGAGCTTTTTATTTGCCTGAGTCTCTGTTCATCCTCATAAAAAAACCCGCAGTATTGCTGTTACACAAACCTGCGGGTTCACTTGATGAGAAATACACGGTTAAGATGCCTTCGCTTTTTTTCCGGTTGATCTTACAGCGCTTTTCTTCGCCACTGTTGTTTTCTTCTTCGGAGCGGCAGTCTTTTTAGACGCCGTTGTTGAAGCTTTGGCGGATGTCTTAGCCGTTGATCTTTGAGCAGAGGATGAAACCTTCTTCGGCACTTTAGCGCCGGCTTCTCTTGCTTCCGACAAACCGATCGCGATCGCCTGCTTACGGCTGGTCACTTTCTTACCCGACCTGCCGGAAGTCAGCTCTCCTCTTTTCATTTCGTGTACGGCACGTTCAACTTTTTCCTGTGCCTTAGGACTATACTTTTTCATGATCTTATTCCTGAATGGTTAATCATATTTCTTAACATCCTGTACGGCATTCTCAGCCATGGTTAAATGCTGACGCAACACCGGCAGCTTTGCCGCGGCCCAGGTACGCAGATCCGCATCGTTGCCTTTTTCTGATTGCTTCTCGAATTTATCGATCGCGTCCTTATGTCCTTTCACCATCGCTTCCGTATAGGCTTTGTCGAATTCATGACCCTTTAATTTCGCCAGGTCGTTGTATTTGCCCTGGTGCTTTTCGCTCAAGCCTACCGGCAGGCTGATCTTCTTTTTACCGGCTGTGTTTTTCAGCTCCGCATTGGCTTTGCTGTGATCGGCAGCGATCATCTCGGCCAGTTTTTTTACTTCTGCGGAGGACGCGTTCGTTTTCGCTAACTGAGAAGCCAGCACTTCGAAGTTCCCGATATCTGCTGCTTCTACTGCGAACTTCGCATCGTCTTCGTATTTAGTGTCGTTGAACTTTACCTTGTTATTATCCTTGGCAATGTCCTTGCTGTCCTGTGCAAACCCGTTTGCACCGAAAGCGGCCATACATATACAGGCCATGAATGTGAGTGTTCTCTTTTTCATAATGGTTTGTGATTTACCGATGATCATAAAAACACGGTGCCAGCCTGCTTTCTGCGAGCAGCACGCAAATCCTGGCCATATTCCGCAAGAAAAATATTCTACAATTAAGTAAAACGGGGTACTTAATACGCAAACAGGCAGAGCCCCGCGGCACGCAGAAGACCGTACAGGCATGGCCCGGGATTTACATCCTTATATAAAAAAAACAGATCATGAAAAACACCAGACAAGCTGATCGCGAACCCCAGGGTAGCCATAGCGATGAACACGATATACCCCGCAAGCCCACTTCTCCTGTTCCACCCGCTACCGAGGAGATCCCGGTGCCCGACCCGGAAGACATTGAAGCTGAGGAGCCTGATTTCG
>CALNCF010000333.1 GCA_937875035.1 uncultured Sphingobacteriaceae bacterium
ACGATTCCTTCTTAAAATATGCCCTGGCTACCGAATATGCTAAGCTACAGGACGATCAGACCGCACTGTCGTATTACCTCGACCTGGTTCGTACCGACGAGCATTATGTGGGCACTTACTATCACCTGGGCAAGCTGTATGAGAAGCTGCAGCAGAAGGAAGAAGCCATAGCGATCTACCAGAAAGGTATGCAGATCGCAAGGCAGGCAGGAGACCATCATGCCTATTCGGAACTACAGGGAGTGTATAACAGCTTGGCTGGTTTGGATTATGAGGATGATTGAGTACTTTGGCTAACTAAACGATTGTTTTGGGCAGAACTCAACTCCGGTTCCTGAAAGATGTGTTCATCTTTACATTCATGGCGTTCGGTGGGCCGCAGGCTCACATCGCGATGATGTTAAAGGAATTCGTATCTAAGAAGCGATACGTAACGGAGGAAGAGCTGATCGAATACAATGCGCTCTGTCTTATGCTTCCCGGTCCGTCTTCCACGCAGACCCTGGTGGCGATCGCCTATAAGTTTGGAGGCATCCGGCTGGCGCTTTTATCCTTCGTGATCTGGATCCTGCCTTCGGCTTTACTGATGTCGTTCTTCGCCATCAGCTATACCTGGCTCGACCTCGACGCCACCTCTAACCAGGCGCTGGTCATGCTGAAAGCCGTAGCCGTAGGCTTCGTTGCCTATTCAGCCTATGTGCTTACCTCTAAAGTACTGAGCTCCCGTATTTCGTATTTTCTTGCCGCCTTTGCAGCGGTCACTACCTTTCTCCTGCGGAACGCGTATGTATTCCCGGCGGTATTGGCTTTCGGCATTATTTCTTCTGCCTTGTTCCTCAAGCTGGAATCTTCGGAAGAGAATGAATACAGCCGTTTTAACTGGAAAAAGCTGATCCCTTTTTTCGGGATCCTGCTGTTCTTCGCTATTCTCGGAGCGATCATCAACCGTACATCCTTCTTCAGCTTACCGGTGCGTTTGTTCGAGAACTTTTACCGGAACGGTATCATGATCTTCGGTGGAGGACAGGTGCTCGTACCCTTGTTGTATACAGAGTTTGTTGAGATGAAGCAATACCTGAGCGCACAGGAATTCCTGTCGGGCTTTGCCCTGCAGCAGGCGCTTCCCGGTCCGGTGTTTTCCTTTACTTCCTTTGTGGGGGGAATGGCGATGAGGGGTGAGGGGATCGGTGGGCAATTACTCGGCAGCTTTGCCGCGGTGTTGGGCATCAACGGTCCCGGACTTTTATTCATCCTCACCATCTTTCCCGTATGGGAGAACCTGAAAAAAAGAAGAGTGATCCAGCGTGCCATGATCGGCATCAATTCGGTTTCCGTAGGCTTTGTGATCGCGGCTTTCCTGATCATGTTCCAGCCGATCGGCTTTAACCTCCTGGGTATAGCGGCCATGCTTATTACCTTCTGCCTGCTCACCTTTACACGGATCGCACCCTCCCTGATCATTGCCGCCGCTTTCGTGATCGGCTATTTTATCTGATCGTTAAAACGGTGGTACATCGTCGCCAGGCTCGTTCATCCGGCTCGGCTTAATAATGAAGGTCGCGTTGGAGCTGAAATCATCCGAAGGTCCC
>CALNCF010000334.1 GCA_937875035.1 uncultured Sphingobacteriaceae bacterium
CTTCGCTGATATACACCAATTTCCTGGTAAAGAGATTGCAGAAGCAGGAGAAGGAAAAGGTGCAGCTGTATATGGAGGCGCAACGGCAGATCGTGAAGACGAACGACAGCGATTACATGACCTTCCTGCTCGACCGGATCATCGCGCCGAACAACTCCCCGATGATCATTGCCGATTCGAACGAGGTGATCAAAACCACCCGCGGGCTTGATCCGAAAAAAACCATGTTCCCCGACGAGACCGACAAGGAATATGACTCCCTGTATTTCCGGGAGCAGCTGGAGGAGATGAAGGCGGAGCACGACCCGATCCAGTTCGAGCTGTACGACGGCGAGAAGCAATACATCTACTATAAAGATTCCTTTCTTTTAACCCAGCTCCGCATATATCCATACGTGCAGCTTACCGTGATCGCTATTTTCCTCCTGGCCTCATACCTGGCTTTCAGCTCCAGCCGCAGGGCCGAGCAAAACCAGGTATGGGTAGGTATGGCCAAGGAAACGGCGCACCAGCTGGGAACCCCGATCTCTTCGCTCTTAGCCTGGATGGAGCACCTGCGTGCGAAATCAAATGAAGAGGAGCAGCAGTTCCTCGATGAGATGGAGAATGATATCCGGAGGCTGGAGCTGGTGACCGAGCGTTTCTCCAAGATCGGCTCCTTGCCGGTGCTGCTGGATGAGCCTGTGCTGGAAGTGGTCAACCGTTCCATCGATTATATCCGCAGGAGAAGCTCTGCCAAGATCCTTTTTGAAGTGAAAGGCGATCCATCCATCACCGCTAAGCTGAATACCTCCCTGTTCGACTGGGTTATTGAAAACCTGTGCAAGAATGCGGTGAACGCGATCGGATCGGCAGGAAAGATCAGTATCTTTATTCATAAGCATAAAGAGCTCGTTTATATTGATGTGAGCGATACAGGCGCCGGTATCCCGAAATCGAAATTCGAGGTCGTGTTTGAGCCGGGCTATACCACCCGCAAGCGCGGATGGGGATTAGGACTCTCCCTGGTGAAACGAATTGTTGAAAGCTATCATTCCGGTCGGATCTTTGTGAAAGAATCGACGGTTGGTAAAGGAACCACCTTTAGAATTATACTCCATGCGTAACTCTTTTCTACTGGCTTGTTTTATCCTGGTGCTGAACGCGGCAAATGCCCAGGATAAAGATTATGAACTGCTCCGGGGTCAGGAGGCAAGGAATGCGAATGCCCGGATCCATTTCCGTGCTTCGGGCGCAGGCGATGCCTACGATATGAAATACGTGCGCGCGGAATGGGAAATAGACCCGGCCGTACTCTACATCAAAGGAGCAGTGACCACTTATTTTACGGTGATACCCGGCAGCATGCAGGAGCTGGGCTTCGACCTGTCGAGCAGCCTGCGCGTGGACTCCGTGAAATATCACGGGCAGCACAATGCCTTTAGCCAGACCGGCAGCGATCTTCTGAAGATCACCTTACCCGCTGCCTTGTCCCAGGGCCGCCTGGATTCGGTAACGGTGTATTACCAGGGAAAGCCCACGGCAACCGGGTTCGGCTCCTTTAAGCAAACCTTTCATTCGGGCAACCCGATCATCTGGACCCTTTCCGAGCCTTATGGCGCGAAAGAATGGTGGCCGACCAAGCTCGACCTGAACGACAAGATCGATTCCATTGATATTATCGTAACCACTCCGCAGGTGAACCGGGTGGCCAGCAACGGCCTGCTTGTATCGGAAGTGAGCCAGGGTACGAATAAGGTCTACCACTGGAAGCATCGTTACCCGATCACCTCGTACCTGGTTGCAGTAGGGGTAACCAATTATGAAGTGTACTCCGACTATGTGCCCCTGGGCAGCGATACCCTGGAGGTGCTCAATTATGTATATCCTGCATCCCTCAACAACGCGAAGCTGGCTACCCCTATGGTAATCCCGATGATCCAGCTGTACGACAGCCTCTTCGGGCCATACCCTTTTATGCGCGAAAAATACGGGCATGCCCAGTTCGGTTTCGGCGGAGGGGAAGAGCACCAGACCATGAGCTTTATGGGCAGCTTCGGCAAGACGCTGATCGCGCATGAGCTGGCGCACCAATGGTTCGGCAACAAGGTGACCTGCGGAAGCTGGCAGGATATCTGGCTGAACGAGGGTTATGCTACCTATCTTGAAAGTATTTACGAAGAATTCCTGGGTACGCCGGCAGGCTTACGCCAGCTCAAGAACCAGCTGCTGGCCTCGATCACCCGGGTGAGCTCGGGTTCGGTAAAGGTGCAGGATACTACTTCCATCAACAGTATTTTCGACAGTCGCCTGAGTTATGATAAGGCCTCTTACCTGCTCAACATGATCCGCTGGATCGTGGGTGATGAGGATTTTTTCCAGGCTACCCGCAATTACCTGGAAGACCCAGAGCTGGCCTATGGCTATGCCCGTACGGCCGACCTTAAGGGACACTTCGAGCGCCAGAGCGGGATCAACCTGGATGAGTTCTTCCGCGACTGGTACGAAGGACAGGGCTTCCCGACCTACGATGTGCTTTGGTCGGTACAGCAGAACAACCAGGTGATCATTCGCCTGAACCAGAGCACCTCGCATGCGAGCGTAGACTTTTTCGAGATGCCTGTACCGGTACGCTTTACCGCGCAGGGGCATGATACCACTGTAGTCTGCGATCACCGGTTCTCCGGACAGGAGTTCGTGTTTACCCTCGGCTTTATCCCGACCGCTGCCGAATTCGATCCGAAGAAGTGGCTGCTTGCCAAGAGCCGCATTTCGAATACGCTGGATGTTGCTAACTTCTCTAAAGTGAATATCCGCGTGGTTCCGAACCCGGTGAATGATTTTTGCACGATCATGTTCGACAAGTCTGTACAGGATGTGCGTAAGGTAGAGCTCTTTGATACCTGGGGAAGGCTGGTCAGGGTATATGAAAACCAGGATCCCGGCTTTGTAACCTCGATGACGCTCGATATGCGTGACCTTAACAACGGCTTCTATGAGCTGCGTCTGGTAGCCGGGCAGAAGGTGGCCAGCGTGAAGATGCTGCGGATGGCGAAATAAACTTTCTGCGTAATAATTCGGTCATGACTGGAATATATCCTGCCGTTCGGCGTATTTTTGCCCCGTCATTCTTAAAAAACAGTATTATGAAATGCCGTATATGGAGCGTGCTCGCGCTTATCTTCATATGTTCAGCCTGCCGGACCACGCAGACCAATGCTCCTGCACCGTCTGCCGCGCCGACCTCGGCTGCATTTCCCAAACAACTGTCCACCATCAATATTCCTGTCGTACTGAACCTGAAAGAACTGGAGAATAAGATCAACAGGGAATTTAAAGGTGTTTTGTATGATGACAACAGCTATGAGAACAATAATAACGACAACCTTATACTGAGGGTCACCAAGCTGGATAACTTCAGCATTTCGGGCACGGGCGACCAGTTCCTGATCAACGCGCCGATCGAGATCTATGTAAAAGGACGGATGAAGAAAGACCTGTTCAGCCTGTTCGACCGGAGCTTCGGTGTAGACCAGTCGAAAGACGCGACCTTCCGCATGAATGTGAAAGTGAAAACACGCCTGAGCCTGACACCCGACTGGGATGTGAAAACAATTTCGGAAACAGGTTTCGACTGGCGCGAGAAGCCCTACCTGGAGATCGGTCCGGTGCGCATTCCCATTGGCAGCGTGATCGAAGGTGTGGTGAACGGGCAGATCTCGGAGATCAACAAGCGCCTCGACCTGGAGATCAGCCGGAACATCCGTATTAAGCCCCTCATCGAACAGTACTGGCGCGATATGCAGCAACCGGTGCTCGTGAACGAAGCCTACAAAAGCTATTTGCAGATCATCCCCGAGGAAGTATTCCTTTCGCCCCTGCGCAGCAATGGCCAGCAGCTGCTCATCAATGTCGGTATTAAAACCCAGCTGAATCTGTACACTGGCAGCGTGCCCCTGCACGAATCGTACAAGCCCCTGCCTAAGCTGCGGCCGGATCAAAAGCCCGACAGCACCTTCAGCCTTTTTATGAGCGGTGATATTACCTATGAGTACGCCACGGAGCTGGTCCGCAGGGAATTCCTGAATAAGACCTTCTCCTTTGAGAACAATAAGCAGGTGGTGACCATTACCGATCTGAAGGTGTTCGGATCGGGGAATAAGCTGGCGCTCATGATCGGCATGAACGGCAGTACGAAGCAGGGGCTGTTCCGTAAGAAATTCAAGGGTACGGTGTATGCTCTCGGTGTGCCGGTATACGATGAGAAGACGCAGACCTTGTCGGTAAAGGATTTCGACTTCGATCTGAAAAGCAAGGATGTGCTTGTAGGCGCCGCCGAATGGATCTTTAAGGGTACGCTGAAAAAGTCGATCGAAAGTAAGTTAAGCTATTCGATGAAAGCAGAGCTGGACGCCGCGCGTAAGCTGGCACAGGATGCCATGACGAATACCGATATTAATAAGAATGTACGCCTGAACGGGAAGCTGGTTTCCCTGCAGCCCGCGGGTATTTATGTAGGCGAAAGATCGGTGCAGGTGTTTATGAAGGCTTCCGGCGATCTGCAGGTAACATTGAAAAATTATTAGGTGCATCTTTGCATCATTCAATACATCATCATTTAAAAACCAAAGCATATGTACATCAACTCAAGACCTGAAACAAACGAATACCCGGCTTATTACGAGCCTTATATAGCCCTGGTGCCGAAGGGTGATATATTCAAGATCCTGGAGGCGCAGGTAGCCGAAGTGAGTGATATCCTGGCCGGTATTGATGAGCGGAACGGTGACTTCGCGTATGCCGAAGGAAAATGGACGATCAGGGAGTTGTTTGTACACCTGAACGATACGGAACGCATTTTCGGCTATCGTGCCCTGCGTTTTGCACGTATGGATGGAACACCCCTGGCGGGCTTTGAGCAGGATGACTATGTAAAGAATGCTCATGCTTCTTCCCGTAACCTCGAGAACCTGGCCGATGAGTTCTATCACCTGCGGTTATCTAACGTGTTTTTATTCAGAACATTAACAGAGGAAGCGCTGAAAGCGAAGGGCATTGCGAACGGCAAAGAGGTACAGGTCCGCTCCATTGTATACATCATGATCGGTCATGTGGCGCATCACCTGCGGATCCTGAAAGAATGCTACCTGATCGCAGTCAGGTAATTATAAACTTATCCGACTGTTCATATTTTTTTTACTTTAGGAGAAATTTTCATACATGGAACGTTATTCTGGTTTGATCGGAGTGGTCCTGATCCTTGGTCTGGCATTATTAATGTCGAATAACCGCAAGGCCATTAACAAACGATTGGTTATTGTCGGGCTGCTGATACAGGTGATACTGGCCGTATTTATTTTAAAGGTACCCCTGGGTCAGTCGATCTTCGGCCACCTGGGCCACCTTGTTACCAAGATCCTCGATTTTTCCAATAAGGGTGCCGACTTCGTGTTCGGACCTTTAGTAAATAACTCGTTGCTGGCTCCCTTATTCGGAGCGAACAATACCTTTATCTTCTTCTTCAAGATCATTCCTACCATCATCTTTGTTTCCGTATTGGTGAGCATCGCTTATCACATCGGGCTGATGCAGCGTATCGTTGCTTTGTTTGCACGCGCGGTGCACTGGTTAATGGGTGTGAGCGGCTCGGAAGCCTTGTCGAACGTAGGCAGCGCATTCGTAGGACAGGTAGAGGCGCAGATCATGATCAAGCCTTATATTTCGGGGATGACCATGTCGGAGCTCCTGGCGAGCATGGCAGGCAGCATGGCCTGTATTGCCGGAGGGGTGATGGCTGTATATATTTCGATGGGTGTTCCTGCGGAATACCTGATCGCGGCAAGCATTATGGCGGCTCCCGGAGCCCTGGTTATATCCAAGATCGTGTATCCTGAAACCGAAGAGTCGGAAACCCAGGGCCGCGTGAAGCTGGAGATCAAGAAAGCGCATGCGAACCTGATGGATGCCATCTCGCATGGCGCAAGCGACGGGATGCGGATCTCCTTAAACGTGATCGCCATGCTGCTGGGCTTTATCGCCCTGATCGCCATGGTAGATGCCGGTTTAGGCTGGATAGGCAGAGGATTGTACTACAACACAAGCCTCGACCTGAGCATGGTGGGTATTTCCTTAAAAGAATTAAGTCTGAAAGAGATCCTCGGTTCGCTGTTCTCCATCTTCGCATGGGCAATGGGTGTGCCTTCGCAGGATACACATGCCGTGGGCGCCCTGATGGGCACCAAGCTGGTGATCAACGAATTTGTGGCCTACTCAGACCTTTCCCCGCTGATCGCGTCCGGCGCGCTTACGCATAAATCGATCGTGATCGTGAGCTTTGCCCTATGCGGTTTCGCAAATTTCAGCTCCATTGCCATACAGGTAGGAGGGATTGGCGAGCTGGCGCCGAATCGTCGTGCCGACCTTGCCAAGCTGGGCTTTAAAGCATTGATCTGCGGAACGTTTGCATCCTATCTTTCTGCAACCATTGCCGGCTTGTTATTATAGCCGTCACCATATTGATCATAGTGAAGGGCCTTTCTGAAAAGAAGGGCTCTTCTGTTTCCGGCTTTGCCTGCATACTAATCAAGGCGAAGCAAAGTTTATCTTAGGGCCGGTTTTAAAGGCTCGTTTAATTTAAGTGTATATGGAGAATTTGTATCGCGAACGGCACATAGCCTATACGGCTAAGGTTTCGGCAGAGCAGCGACGTTCAGCTACGATCAGCACCTTGCGGGTGGTTTCCTTCCTGGGCTTTTTAGTATCGGCTTACTTATGTATGAGCAGCCGGGAATTAGTATGGCTCATCCCCGCGGTATTATTACTTGTGATGTTCCTGGTATTGCTCATGAAGCATCAGCGCTCGGAGCAAAAGCTGAGCTTCCTGCGTAACCTGGCAGAGATCAATGAGCAGGAGCTGGGCTATCTGCAGGGCGACCTTTCGGCATTCAACGCAGGACAGGCTTATGTGAACCCCGATCATTCGTACAGCTACGACCTTGATATATTCGGGAAGTCATCTTTATTCCAGCACATCGATCGAACGGTCACCTCGATCGGTAAAGAGCAGCTGGCGGATGTGCTCCGGGAAATGCAGCCTTCCCAACCCATTGCCGTACAACAGCAAGCCATCCGCGAGCTCAGCGCTGCCCTCAACTGGCGGCAGGAGTTCCTGGCAGGCGCACGAACGAAAGAGGCTACTGCTGATAAGATCAGCCGTTTCCTGGTCTGGCTGGAAGAACCGCTTTCGGTCAGCCCGCTGATCCGTGTGCTGATGCGGGTTATGCCGGTGCTCACGATCGGCTCCCTGCTGGCAATGATCTTTTCAGACTGGCCGTATGCGACCACGGCATTCAGCTCCTTCTTTATGCTTTCGTTCTTTATTGTTTCTTTCCAGATGAAAAAGATAAAAGCGGAGCAATCGCAGCTGGATAAGGTATCGAAAGTATTGTTCAGCTACAGCGGCTTGCTGGAGCGTGTGGAGCAGGCCACTTTTGAAGCGCCCCTGCTGCGCCAGTTACAGGCGCAGCTACAGAAAAATGATGTCCCTGCCGGAAGATCGGTTGCACGCTTGTCTTCCATCCTGAATCAATTGGATTCGATCGGGAATGTGTTCGCGGTATTGCTCTTCAACGGCTTGTTTATGTATCACCTGCAAACCCTGCGCGCGCTTGCCGCCTGGAAGAATATGCACCGTGCCGACGTGGCGCAATGGTTCCGGGTGATCGCGAAATTCGACAGCCTGGTGAGCCTCGCTAATTATGCGGCGAATCATCCTTCGTTCTGCTACCCGGTTATTGAGGAGAGCCGTTTATTCAAGGCAGAAGACCTGGGTCATCCCCTGATCAGGGAACAGGCAAGGGTAGGTAACAGTATCGACTTTAACGCCTCGCCTTTCGTGGTGCTTACCGGCTCCAATATGTCGGGAAAGAGCACATTCCTGCGGACTATTGGCATCAATATGGTCATGGCGAAGGTGGGCTTACCCGTATGCGCGCGAAGCCTGGAGATGCCGTCTCTGCAAGTGTATACCAGCATGCGGGTGACAGACTCCTTGCAGGAGAATGAATCGTATTTTTTTTCCGAATTGAAAAGACTGAAGATGATCATCGATCACCTGGAAGATGGCAGGCACGTGTTCGTGATCCTCGACGAGATCCTGAGAGGAACAAACTCCAATGATAAGTATGCCGGCACCGTAGGACTGATCAGGAGCATGATCGCCCGCAAGGGAGTGGGTATTATCGCCACGCACGATCTCACGGTTGGAAAGCTACAGGATGAGCATCCCAATTACCTCAGCAATAAGTGCTTTGAGGTGGAGATCAGGAATGAAGAATTGTATTTCGACTATAAGCTGAAAGAAGGAATCTGCCAGAAGATGAGCGCTACCTTCCTGCTGAAGCAAATGCAGATCATCTGATGATTACTCGTCGCGGCCGATGTTCGGAACAGTTACCCTGAATGTGCTTCCCGTGTCTACATTCGAATCTACCTGTATGGTCGCGTTGATCTTTTTCAGGGCTTCCTTTACGACATATAATCCTACCCCGGAACCGGAGTTCTTGTGCGCTCCGCGGAAGAACATGTCGAAGATGTCGGCGAAATGCTTCTCTTCGATACCCACGCCATTGTCGGTAATGGTGATGTCGGCGTTTTCCTGGTCGCAGTGAATATGCACGTGTACCTTTTTCTTCGGACTGTCGTCATGGTGAAAACGGATCGCGTTCAGCAGGAGGTTGATCAGGGTAATGCGTACCCTTGATTCATCCGTTTTAATATTACCTTCCTGCTTAATATCGTAGGTGAACTCTACCTGCTTCGCTTCATTCAGCATATTCATGTCTTCCCAGATCTCGCGCAGCAGGTTTTCGAAATTAATATAGGTAAGCTGCAGGTTGGTCCGGTTGGAACGGTGATAACGGATAATGTTCTGTACGAATACCTCCATCTTGTTCACCGTGCTTTCGATCATGCGCAGGTATTCGTGGTTACCCGAATTATCCTCTGCTTTCGCCATCTTGATAATGCCCAGCACCGAAGCAATGGGAGCTCTCAGGTCATGCGATGCGCTGTACACGAATTTGTCGAGCTCTTCGTAAGCTTTCTGTAATTCGAGGTTCTGCTCACGAAGCAGGAATTTGGTATGATAGATCTCGTATGCATTCTGGATCGCCACACCGATCGCCTGGCTATCCCAGGGCTTGTCGATGAAACGGTAGATCTGGCCGCGGTTGATCGCTTCGATCACCGCCTGGATATCGGTGTATCCTGTAAGCAGGATCCGTACAGGGTGCGGGTATTTGTGGAGGATGGATTCGAAGAATTCCACACCGGTCATGCCGGGCATCCGCTGATCGCAGATGATCACATGGATCTTCTCTTCCGCGAGAACCTTCGCGCCTTCATCCGCCGACTCTGCAAGGAAAATATCATGGTCCTTGCGGAATAACGCTTTGAAAGAATTCAGGTTGTTAACTTCATCATCAATATATAGTACTCTGATTCTTTCCGTTTTCATGATACGTCCGGCAGCTTATTTAAAAAGTAGCAAATGTTATAGTCGGCTTGATACGACAAAGGTTGAAATAAGTTACACACTCTGACAGGCAGATTACATCTGCGTTATAGGTAAAGATATGATAAATTCAGTTCCCTTCCCTAACTCCGATTCTACTTTTATCTCGCCCCGGTGTAATTCAATAATACTGAAAGTGATGGACAAGCCAAGGCCTGTCCCTTCGCCTGCTTTCTTGGTCGTGAAGAACGGCTGGAAGATCTTTTCCTTAGTCTCCGCGTCCATTCCCATCCCGTTATCCTTGATGCTGATGACGACACGATCGCCCTCACGGTATGTTTTCACACGGATCTCGCCTTCCCTGTCATCCGGGTTATTCATTACGGCATGGCCGGCGTTATTGATAATATTCATGAACACCTGGTTGAGCTTTCCTGCAAAGCATTCTACTTCAGGAATGTCGCCCAGCTCTTTGATCACATGCACGCGGCCTTTCAGTGAGCTGTTCAGGATGATGAGCGTAGATTCCAGGCCTTCGTTGATGTTCGCGAATTTCAGGTCTGATTCATCCAGGCGCGAAAAGCTTTTCAATCCCTTCACGATCTCTACGGTACGGTTCGCTCCGTCGTCCATGCCCCGCAGCAGCACATTGATCTCCTGTTTCAGGTATTCGAAATCGAGCTCTTTCTTTAGCTTGTCGACTGCGCTGAACTGTTCCTTTAGCCCGGTGGTTTCCACGAGCTCATCGTATTTATGAACGATCTCGAGAATGTCATCCACATCGCGTTTCAGGGGGTTGATATTGGAGCTGACAAAGTTGATCGGGTTATTGATCTCGTGGGCAATGCCGGCGGTAAGCTGACCGAGCGACGCCATCTTTTCGGCATCTACCAGCTGGGATTGTGTTTGTCGCAGGTCGTTCAGGGTTACAGCGAGCTCCTTGTTCGATTGGTTGAGCTCATGTGTACGCTCTTCTACCTTTACTTCCAGCAAGGTGTTCTGCTCGCGTATAATGCGTTCGTTCTCGAGAGAGATCCGCAGGGCTTCCGCCTGTGAGTCTTCTTTTTCTTTCCGGTAGACATTGATCTTGTCGGCCAGCGCGAAAGAAAGCAGGGTTACCTCGAGCGCAGAACCGATCTGCAGCGCATAATAGGTATACGTGTTATAGGGAAGTATGTTGAAGTTTCGCAATACAAAAATACATACGCTGATCAGGAAGATCGACCATGCTACGAAGAAGAACCTGGCCGGACGATAGCCCTTGCGGCTTAGCTGCCATGCCATGCCGATGGTATACAGGGAGCCGATCATTGCCGTAAGCTGTACGAGTGTTTGCGATTCGTAAAAGCGATCGAAGAGACTCAACACCAGGCAGATGGTGTAGAATACAAAGGTCCAGTTTAAAAAGCGGTGTGCCCGCGGAGCATTTACTTTCGTATGCAGGAAATGCTGTACGAACCAGATAGCGGTCCAGCCGCTGAATACCGGCACCAGGAAGGTACTCTGTATGGTAAGCCAGGAGCTGTTCGGCCATAGGTATTTAAAGCCATATCCCTGCAGCACTACCTGTGTCATTCCCACGAAGATGATATACATCACGTAGTACAGGTAGTTCTTGTCGCGAACCGTAAAGAACACGAAGAGGTTATAGACGATCATCACCAGGATGATCCCAGTATATACACCGAACACGAGATCCTTTACGATCAGGCCTTCGTAAATGCTCTTGGCAGTACCCACAAACACCGGGAGCTGGATCTGTTCCCCGCTTTTTACCCGCAGGTAATAGGTAACGCTTTCCCCATGTGGAATATTAAGATAAAAAAGATAGTTCTGGTTGTTTACTTCCCGTGCGGAGAAGGGCTGGTATTCGCCCACTTTGGTAACAGCGTAGGTGCTGTCTTTGCGAAGGGTATAGAATTCTACTTCGTCGATGATCGGGTATTCGATCTCCAGCAGAAGCCGGGAGATATCCGTTTCATTTTTAATGGTGAAACGGCCCCAGTGCGCAGAAGTGCTGATGCCCA
>CALNCF010000335.1 GCA_937875035.1 uncultured Sphingobacteriaceae bacterium
GATGCTGGGGAGTGGTGAAGGCCCGGGCGACCGGATCCCTGCCGAGTTCAACCCGGCGCTGATCCATAAGAAAGGTGCCTTGGCCGCTGCGCGCGATGGTAACCCGCAAAAGGCAAGCAGCAATTGCCAGTTTTACATTGTGCAGGGCAAGGTATATACCGATGCCGAGCTTGACCAGCAACAACGCCGTAACGGTATGAACTATACCCCGGAGCAACGCGAGCTGTATAAGACCATTGGCGGCACACCGATGCTGGATAATAATTATACGGTGTATGGCGAGGTGGTAAGCGGGATCGCTGTAGTAGACCAGATCGCGGCTGTGAAAACCCTGCCGGGCGATCGTCCGGAGAAAGATGTGCGCATGAACATGAAAGTGCTGAAAAAATACAAAGAGAAAAAAGCGAAGCGTAAGTAATAACCTGCTTGCGAAACATCATATTAAAGTTGTTTCATGAAAATTATATCATACAATGTGAACGGGATCCGTTCTGCCGCATCCAAAGGCTTTTTTACCTGGTTACAGGCCACTGACCCCGACATTATCTGCTTACAGGAAGTAAAGGCATTGCCCGGGCAGATCCCGGAAGAGATCTTCCTGATCGAGCAGATGGGCTATCATCATTACTGGTACCCTGCGCAAAAGAAAGGGTACAGCGGGGTGGCCATCCTTACCAAGCAAAAGCCGGAGCACGTAGAATACGGGTGCGGCAATGAGCAGTTCGATGCGGAAGGGCGGATGCTGCGTGCCGACTTCGCCGATTTTTCGGTGATGAGCCTGTACCTGCCTTCGGGCTCCAGCGGGGAAGAACGTCAGCAGGTGAAGTTTGTGTTTCTTGATTTCTTCAGGAAATATATTCATGAGCTGAAATGGAAGTACCCGAACCTGATCATCTCCGGCGATTACAATATCTGTCATCGCCCGATCGACATTCACAACCCGAAATCGAACGCGAACTCTTCGGGCTTCCTGCCGGAAGAACGGGAATGGATGGAGAACTTTATGAACGACGGGATGGTCGACACGTTCCGCCATTTTAATCCCGAGCCGCACCAGTATACCTGGTGGAGCTTCCGTGCGAACTCGAGAGCGAAGAACCTGGGATGGCGCATCGATTATCACCTGGCGACCAAAGAGCTTCAGCAAAAGCTGAAACGCGCCGTGATCCTGTCCGAAGCAAAGCATTCTGATCATTGCCCGATCCTGCTCGAGCTGTTATAGTTTTAAAGATGAACAGGCTTCATCACCATTTATAAGATATGCTGACGCTGATAAAAAATATCAAACAACTGGCAGGACTGCGAACCGGTAACAAGACCTGGCTGCAGGGAACCGAGATGGATTCGCTGTCGTGTACAGACAATGCTTACCTGCTGATCGAAGGGGAACGCATTGAATCCTTTGGTATGATGAAAGACCTCGATCTGCTGGCGACAGAGAACCGTGCGGCCACCGTGATCGATGCTACCGGGAAAACCGTGATGCCGGCCTGGTGCGATTCGCATACCCATATCGTGTACGCGGGTAGCCGTGAAGGTGAATTCGTAGACCGGATCAAGGGACTGAGCTATGAGGAGATCGCCCGCAGGGGCGGTGGCATCCTGAATTCTGCGCAGCGGCTACACGCGGCTTCGGAAGAGGAGCTATTCGATGCGGCCTGGATGCGTTTGCAGGAGGTCGCTTCATTGGGTACGGGTGCGATAGAGATCAAGAGTGGTTATGGACTGAGTCTTGAAGGTGAGTTAAAAATGCTGCGGGTGATCCGTCGCCTGAAAGAAAAGTCGGCGCTGACCATTAAGTCGAATTTCCTGGCGGCTCACGCCTATCCTTTAGCTTATAAAGAAGATCATGAAGGGTATCTGGACCTGATCATAAATAAGATGCTGCCGCAGATCGCAGACGAAGGTTTAGCCGATTACATCGACGCGTTCTGCGAATTCGGTTTTTTCAGCGTAGACGAAACCGCCCGGGTCTTAGAGGCAGGTGCTCGGTACGGGCTGAAGCCGAAGATCCATGCCAACCAGTTGAACTATTCGGGAGGTATACAGGTAGGGGTAAAATATAATGCCGTTTCAGTCGATCACCTGGAGTGTGTGGGTGAAGAGGAGCTGGCGGCTTTAAAGGGAAGCAAGACCATAGGTACCCTGCTGCCTTCGGCGGCGTTCTTCCTGGGCATCGCTTACCAGCCCGCACGGAAGATGATCGATGCCGGCCTGGGTATTGCCCTGGCAACAGATTATAATCCCGGCTCATCGCCAAGCGGGAATATGCCTTTTGTACTTTCTTTGGCCTGCACGCAACTGAAGATGACGCCGGAAGAAGCCATCAACGCAGCGACGATCAACGGCGCTTACGCGATGGAGCTGAGCGAAGAGCTGGGCAGCATTGCTCCCGGCATGCGAGCCAATCTTATCATCACTAAAGAGGTCCCGTCGTACGCGTACATCCCTTATTCTTTTGGCAGTCACCTCATCGGCTCGCTGATCTTAAACGGAAAACTCCAGTAATATGCAAGCCTATCTTCACATCGCTACGCCGCAGGAAATACAGGATATAACGGCTGTCAGGCTTCATGAAGAGAAGCTCGGACAACATGTGCAAACCTGTAAGAGTACAGATGCAGAACGTCTTTCCGAAAGCCTGAAAGCTTCGGATGCGCGTTATGTGGTGATGGGGATACCCGAAGATATCGGCGTGCGCGCGAACGGAGGGAGAGCGGGCGCCGCTTCCTGCTGGAATGCAGCCCTTCGTTCGCTGCTGAATATCCAGCATAACGATTTCCTGCATGGCAATGACCTGTTGGTCTTAGGCTATCTTGATTGTGGGGAGCTGATGGAAGAGGCTGCGAAGGATGGAGCTGATCTCCGGGAATTGGTAAGCCGGATCGATACCGTGCTCTCGGCGGTTGTGCAAACCGTGATCGCTTCGGGCAAGGAGCTGATCGTGATAGGCGGAGGTCATAATAATTCCTACGGCTGCTTACGTGGTACGGCACAGGCGCTGGGTCATGCGGTACATTGCATCAATGCCGATGCGCATTCGGATTATCGTCCGAAAGAAGGCCGCCACAGCGGCAACGGCTTCCGGTACGCGCGTGAAGAAAATTACCTCGACCGTTACGCGATCTTAGGCCTGCATGAAAGCTATGCTTCGCAGGCTGTGCTGAGCCAGCTTCGTGCCGATGAAGGGATACAGTTCAGCTTGTTCGAGGATGTATTCGTGCGGAAGAACATGAATTTTGAACAGGTGCTGAATGAGCATATCGCCTTTGTAGCGGGAAATGATTGCGGGGTGGAGCTGGACCTGGACGCGATAGAGAACATGGCTTCAAGCGCTATCAGTCCTACGGGAATGACAGCGAACGATGCCCGTCGTTTTGTACACCGTTGCGCGGAAACCTTATCCGTAAAGTATCTCCATCTTGCAGAAGGTGCTCCTTCTTTATCGGGTATAAAGGACGATCAGCGGGTGGGAAAATTAATAGCTTACCTCGTGGCAGATTTCATCAAGGCCAGGAACACTTATCACACAAAAAAATAAATATGCCCGGGTGTAACACAGGCATCCAGCCGGATGTCGTGTGGTTCCGTTCCCGGTAATACCTCCAAAGGCTCGAACATGCAAAGCCCGATCTTCTGCACATCCGGTCTGCATTCATCCAGGAAACGGTCGTAGAATCCTTTACCATAGCCCAAACGGTAGCCTGCACGGTCGAAGATCAGCAGGGGGACAAATACCAGGTCTATATGTTCAGGTAAAACGCTTTCCCCTTCCACCGGCTCTTCGTTGCCGTATTCATTTTTCTCCAGTACGGTCTGTTCTGCCTGGTAGGAGATATGCGACAGCCTGCCGGTGCTGAAATCACTGCGGGGCACAATGATCTTTGCGGCAATGGGTGCTTGTTGCAGGTACGAAATAATAGGCCATGTATCGACCTCTCTTTTTCCGCTGATGGGTAGAAAAATATGGATGTTCTTTCCGGCAGGAATCGTCAGCTGCCGAACCTGCTCCAGGATGGCCTGGTTCAGTTCCGTATAAGCCTGCTTGCTTAGCGCGGCCCGTTTCAGGGTATATTCCTTTCGTAATGTTTTCTTATTCATGGATGAGGACATGCCTTATTTCAAACCCTGCTTCGGGTCGTGGATGCGGAAGCCCGGGATTTCGAAATCTTTCGGAATATATTGTTGAGGCATGGTCGTATCATTGCCGTCGCGTACCGCGCGGTAATGCGGCGACATGATCTCGATGCCGGCTTCGTTGAAAGCATCCTGGATCTGCTGGTGAAGCTCGGAATAGATGAACACGAAATCGATCTCATCGCTCACATACGCGTTGATCTCGTAGCTCACATAAAAATCGTCGAGGCTTTTCTGCAAAACGAAATGCTCTTTATCTACCACCCCTTTTGTTTTCTTCGCCGCGCTGATCAGGAGCTCATGTGCCTTCTGCCAGGGTATTTCATAACCAAGGCTCACGGTTGTATAGATCAGCAGCCGTTGCTGCTGACTGGCATCGGTATAGTTGATGGTATGCCCTGCAAGGATGCTTGAATTAGGGACGGTGATGTCTTCATTCTTGATGGTGCGGATCCGGGTAACCAGCAGGTTCTTCTCTGTTACGTTCCCCAGTATCTCCCCGAACTGCACCCGGTCGCCGAGCTTATATGGTCGCATATAGGTAAGCACCACGCCGGCAACGATATTGGAAATGGCTGAAGAAGATCCGAAGGAGATCAAGACGCCGAGGAATACAGAGACTCCCTGGAATACCTTGGATTCAGAGCCGGGCAGGTACGGAAAGATCACAATGAACATAAAGATATACAGCAGCGAACGCACAATGTTATACGTAGGCATCGCCCAGTCGGGGTAGAACTTTTCGATCTTTAATGAGCCCTTCTCCACCTCTTGCGCAAGGAACTTAACAATGCGTACCAGGTAGCGTGTAATGGTGAAGATCACAATAATGGTAAGCAGGTTCGGGATATAATGGATCACCGACATCAGGATCTTTTTCACCGGTGAAAGGATGTACCCGATCAGCTGGTTCGCGATATTCTCACTCCATGGAAAAACACTGAATATGAGGGGAAGCGAGAGGTAAACGAGCAGCACGACCAGGAAAATGCGGACGATGTTAAAAGCTGTAAGAATATACCGGATGAACCGCTTGCCGGATACAAAATGATATCCCCGGAAGTGAAAGGATTTCAGCTTCTGGTCGCCGAATATGATGATGCGGTACCGCACCCAGCGAAACAGCTTATTGATGAAATAAATAAGCAATAGCAGCAGGGCTATCACACCGCCTACCAAAGCGATCTCCTTGGTGAGGGTATAGATCGAGCGCTCATCCTGGATCACCTCCAGCGTATTCCGCACCTGGTCCTGCCAGGCTATGGCCAGCGCCGCCGCCGATACCTGCTTATTAGCCTTCACATCGGCTTCGGTAATGGTGATCAGCAGCCGGTCTTTGTACACCAGTGAGGTTCGCAGGGAATCGCTTTGAATGGCTATCTCCTGCGGGTTGAATGCGGGGTCTTTCAGCAGATCCTCGAATCTTTTGGAGATCACCGAGGCACGTTCGCGAATGTCGATGCTCGAGGTGCCTCCGTGAATATAGAGAAGCGTATCCCCGGCAACAAGCACCGCTTCGGTACGGGTATCCTGCTGCGCATTCACTGCGGTCAGCAATGTTGTGAAGCTTAGCGTAAGAAATAGGAACAGGCGGATCATCATTCGGTCGTTTTGATACAAGATACAAAAATGCCGGGAATGCCCTGGGAGGAGAACAGGGTATGAACGCTTTCTCAGCCTTCACGGTACTGCCGGGCAATGGCAGTGATGCTTTCCCTGATGGGTCTGAATGTAAAGCCTAATGCCTTACCGATCTTATCGTTCGAATAAAGCAGCTTCTCGTGCGAGCTGCGGGCGGTGCTCCGGGTGAGGCCGGGACGTTTTCCGCTCAGCAAGGCGCGGATCTTCTCTGCTCTCCAGGCCAAGCCGAGCAGGAAGGGTGATGCGTAACGCTGCGGCTTCGGTTTACCGAAAGCCTCGCTGGCCGTATCAAAGAAGTCACGGTACGAGATATTTTCCGCGGAAACAATAAAACGCTCTTCGCTGATCTCCGAGTTCATCAGCGCGATCGCCGCCGCCGATACATCGCTTACATCTACCATACCCACCGTACCCTCGGTGTAGAAGCGCATGCCTGCCTGCGCGAGTTCAAATAATTTATGACTGGCCGTGCGGATAGACGGATCACCTATAATGATAGACGGATTGATGATCACCGCGTTCAATCCTTCCAGGATGCCTCTCCACACTTCGCGTTCGCTCTCATGCTTGGAAATGGAATAATCGGAAGACGACTTGCTGTATTCCCAACGGTTCTTCTCGGTGATGAGCTCACCGGGCTTCGCATTGCCGATCGCTGCAATGGAGCTTACATGCACGAGCTTTTTCACGCCCAGCTCGAGGCAGAGGTTTACCACATTGGCCGTACCCTCTATGTTCACGCGGAACATTTCCGCTTTCCTGGCGGGGTTAAAGGATACAAGGGCCGCGCAATGAAACACCTGGTCGACGCCATGCATCATGGCTTCTTCCAGGGCGAAGAGGTCTGTCACATCGGCGATCTTCCATTCGATCAGGTGCTGGTAGGGAATAAGCTTCCGGGGGATCACAGAGTGCTGGCGGCGGAGCGCGCGTACGCGCATACCATCCTTTACCAGGTCGTATACGATCTGGGAGCCAACTAAACCGGTTGCACCTGTAACTAAGATCATGTGTTCAGATTATGCGCAAATATGATTAAAATTGCAGAGAATACATTCGCTCATGTCAGGTTTATCAGATTTCTTCAGTCCGCTGGATGCGGCTGCTTTCGGGCAACCGGGAGATTATATCAAAGGGCAGTTCGGTTTGAGTATCGACGCCTACGTACATGCTTTTCCATCGCTGGAGGAAACACACCTGGCCCTTATCGGGGTGCAGGATGATCGCAGGGCTATCGGAAATGAGGGGGCGCAGCTGGCGCCCGATGCCATCAGGAAGCAGCTTTACCTGTTGAACGAGGGAGATTTTGAACTGAAGATGGCCGACCTGGGCAATATCGTGGCAGGCGACACGCCTCGCGATACTTACTTCGCTCTTAAAACGGTTGTGTCTGAGCTCATCCGCAGAAATATCGTCCCTGTCATTATCGGGGGCGGACAAGACCTCACCTATGGCCAGTACTGGGCTTATGAGGACCTGGAACAGAAGGTAGACCTGGTGGTACTGGATTCTCATTTTGACCTGGAAGATGAAGAGGACGTGAATTCCCGGAGCTTCCTGAACAAGGTCATCCTGCATGAGCCCAACTACCTGTTCAACTACGCGAATATTGGTTACCAGACTTATTATGTGAACCAGGATAGTATTCGTTTGATGCAGAAATTGTATTTTGACGTGTATCGTCTTGGTGAGATCAGCAGTAATGTGGCTGAATCCGAGCCAGTGATCCGTACAGCTGATATGCTGAGCGTGGATATCGGAGTGATCCGCCAGTCGGATGCTCCGGGCAATGCGAATGTTCATCCGAACGGTTTTTATGGAGAGCAGGTATGCCAGATGATGCGTTATGCGGGGATGAGCGATAAGCTCTCTTCGCTGGGCATCTACGAGTATAACCCGAAGTATGACCAGCGCGGGCAAACGGCGGCGCTGATCGCACAGATGATCTGGTGTTTCACAGAGGGCTATTATTCCCGTAAGGAAGACCGTCCGTTAACCTCGAAATCGGGCTTTACCAAATACCGGGCAACCTTTAAGGACAGCGAGCACGAAGTGGTGTTCTATAAGAGCCGCAAAACCGACCGCTGGTGGATGCAGATCCCGTACCCGAATACAAAGACGAAGAACGAGCGCTTCCACCTGGTGCCCTGCTCATACCAGGATTACCAGACTGCCGTAGGCGGTGAAATGCCGGATCGCTGGTGGAGAAACTTTCAGAAATTAGTATAAACTTTAACTATAACATATGAAAAAGCTTAGCGTATTATTGATAGCGGCGGTTGCTTTTGCAGCTTGCCAGCGGGACACGGGTTCGCAGGGATTTAAGATCTCCGGAACCATCGACGGAATGGATTCCGGTAAGGTATACCTGGTGCACGTGGAGAATGATTCGGTGATCACCGATTCGGCCAGCGTGCTTGCCGGTAAATATGCCTTCGAAGGAAAGGTGCCGGAAACAATGCTTTACTTCCTGAATACGGGCATGGCGAAGAATGGTGAGGATGAATTAAGGCTGATGCTGGACAACTCCGTAGTGACCATCACGTCGAAAATAAATGAGCTGGCAAAATCGGAAGTAAGCGGTTCGAAATCGCATGCGGAGTTCATGAAATATAAAGAGAGCCGCAAAGCCGATGAAACGGCGATGAATGCGTTATATGAAGAGTACGATGCTCTTACCGAAGAGCAGCAGAATGATACGAAGATCACGGATGCGCTGGATAAGCGCTACGATGAGCTCGACAGCATCCTGAGAGATAAAGGAAAAGCTTACGCGTCTGCGAACCCATCTTCCATGGTGAGCCTGATCGCACTCAGGGATTATATCGGCTATGAGCTGAAACCGGAGCAGGTTGAACCGGTTTATGTATCCTTAAAAGAAGAGGTGAAGAATTCAGTAGCAGGTAAAAAGATCGCTGCGCAGATCGAAATTGCGAAGAAAACACAGGTGGGATCAATGGCGATGGATTTTACCCAGGATGATGTGAATGGCAAAGCGGTAAGCCTTTCTTCCTATAAAGGAAAATATGTATTGGTTGATTTCTGGGCATCATGGTGTGGCCCATGCCGCGAGGAGAACCCGAACGTGGTAAAATGCTACCAGAAATACAAAGCCAAAAACTTTGATATCCTTGGCGTTTCTCTCGACAAGAGCAAGGAAAAATGGCTGAAAGCGATCGGCGATGATCACCTGGTGTGGACACAGGTGTCTGACCTGAAAGGTTGGAAGAATGCTGTAGCCGAGCAATATGGTATTCGTTCGATCCCTCAGAATTACCTGCTCGATCCTTCAGGGAAGATCATCGCTAAGAACCTGAGAGCGGATGATCTTGAAAAGAAGCTGGCAGAAGTGCTGAACTAACCGAACTGCTATAAAATGAAAAGGCCGGACATCGATCCGGCCTTTTTTATGAGGTACTTATGAATGCTTAGATCGCTCCGAGAATATGCAGTACGGCATAGATCGAACCCGGGAACCAGAACAGCAGCGTTAAGATCAGGCTGATCCAGAACGGCGTTCCTATTTCCCCATCGAACAGGTATACACCCAGCGGAGGAAGGATGATGCCGATAATAAGCAGAAGCAATAAGGTGTCATCTGCTGAAAACGAATCGGCTCTGCGGAGCTTTTGTTCTTTGCGGAATTCTTTCACCGCCTTTCTCACTTCTTTCTTCGCTTCCGCGCGTTGCTCCTTTACACTTACATAGCTTACCGCTGCTGCCTTTTCTGCTTTCAGCTTCTGCTGAACCTGCGGCTTGCTCATTACGGTATTGCTTTCGCGGCTTACTTCGATGATCTCTGATGATACTGCTCCGTTTTCAATCGTTTCTGAAGGTTGCGCTTCCATCGTTTTCATCGGCTCCGCATGCACGAATTTTGTAGCAGGCTTAGCCTTGGTCATGTTTCTCTTCTGAATGTGCGACGCGAATTCAGTGCTTGAGCAGGAGTACAGGAATAAACTGAGGATGGATACTCCCAGGATCGGTAATTGTCTGAGGTGTTTCATGCTTATCAGGTTTTAGTGTTTAATTAAGAGGGTTTATCAGGTTCAAAGATACAATCTTTCGGAATGTATACTAAACAACAGAACGGGCAGCGTATAAGGCTGCCCGTTCCGGGGATGTTTTTAATTTATTTAAGAAGCTGGTCGGCTTCCGCTTTCGCCTTGTTCACCAGGGCATCCGCTTTTTTATTCGCTTCTTCGGTTACCTGGTTTGCTTTAACGTCGGTTTCTTTACGGAGCTTTTCAGCGGCTTTCTTTGCGGCGGCTTTGGCGATCGGGTTGCTGCCCGCCTCTTTCTCCAGCCGGTCGGCGGCATCGTAACCTTCTTTACGTACTTTTTCCGACAGGTTTTGCCCTTCCTGCTTGATCTGGTTTGCCCTGAGCTGTGCTTCCCCAATGATCTTGTCGGCCTGCGCGCGCGCTTCTGCCTTGCCTTTCTCGATGACCTCCTTTTTCTTGGTATCGATCACATCTTTTACGGCATTCTTAATGCCCGCACCGGTTTCCGACATATCCAGCTTCACGGTAGGGTCGTTGATCGTTCCGCCTACCAGTGCGTTTACCTTGATCTGGTCGCCCGGGTTATAATTCGCGCCATTCTTATTCAGCTTGTCTATCAGCCCGCCGATCACGGCGTCGCCCGCAGCGCCTAAAATATTTCTTGGCAGGCTCATCTTTACAGCGTAATCGATGGTTTGATCGAGTCCGCTGGAGCCGGCAATGTTCAGGGCCAAAGGACCCTGCTTAATGTCGAACGGATCGACATTCACTCTTCCGTTCTCGATCCTGAAGCGAAGGTTCACATTCGAGATCGAAAGTGTTTTCAGCTTGTCTGTTTTCAATGCGTCGCCCAGCTTATTCATCATCTTTGAACCGGTCACTGTTGCGTTCGGAATGTTTAAGGAGCCTTCACCCTGAACGGTGTTCAGCAAGGGCGACATATCTTTTCCAAGCTTGCTGTTAAAGCTGAGATTCGTGCTGAACGTTCCGCTGGTGCGTTCGGCAACCGGGGCGAGTTTCTGCACGGTGTTAAATGTTTTGAATGCCTTCTGGATATTCATATGCGCGATGCCGAACTTCATGGCCACTACAGGCTCTTTCGGATTCGTGGTCGCATACGATCCGTCCATGGTTACCCGTCCGTCGAGGGTCGACATACCTACATTTCTGAATGCCAATACCTGTTCGCGTACTACGATCTCACCAGCCATATCGGTGATCTCCATATTATCGTATAAGATCTTGCTGATCTTCGAGGTGAACACAAAATCGATCGCCGCAGGAACCTCCACGATACTCATGCTGTCGGATGTGCTGGTGCTTTCTTCAGTTGCAGGCGGGCCCATCAGCTCGTTAACATCGATAAGGTTCGAAGTCAGGTTCAGCTTTCCTTTCAGCTTTTCATTACGCAAGGCATAGGCCAGGTAATTGTCGAGCGTACCGTTCGCACGGAAATCGCTCCTGCCCATCTTCATATCAATATTGGAAAGGGTGATATTCTTCGGACTGAAGCTCATACCTGCGGTAGCGATGTGCAGGGGCTTAGGTGTATCCTTGCTGGCGTATTCAAGGTTCGTGATATTCACCTGTCCTTTGGCGTCAAAGCTTTCGTAGTTTCCTTTTTCAATGGTCGACATGCGACCCTTAGCCATTACATCCGCGGTAATGATCCCACTTAACCGCGTATCTTCCAGCGGTACGATCTTCGTGATCTGCGCCAGGTCGATCTTCCCCTTGAGCGATGCATCCAGGTCAGGATCAGAAACAGGTGTCTTTAGCAATAACCGGGCATCGAACGGCTCGGCGCCGAATTCGATGTGAAGCTTAGACAGGTCTACTATGGTATGATCCATGTCGCCATCGGGATTGTCGACCTTCAATGCCATTTGCACATTGTTTACGCCTGTAGGGAGATCAGGGTACCGGAAGTTCCCGTTCTCGATCATCATATCCACCCCGAAGCCCGGCATAGATACGGCGTTATAAGTACCCTTCGCATATCCTTTGAGGGCAAACTTCCCGTCCGCTTTCAGGTCAGAGAAGCTCGATGAATAAATAGCGGGGATCAGCGACAGAAATTTTTTGAAATCGGATTTCTCCGCGCCGAAGCTCAGGTCCATCACGATATTGGTGTCAGGCATGGCGATCGATCCTGTGAAATCGATCACCAGGTCGTTCAGGTTGAATTCATTTTCCTTGAACGTGTAGACGCTGTTCTTCATATCCATGTCGATCGGCGCCTTGATCTCTGCTTTTACCTTATTGAGGTAAGGTACTCCTCCGTATTTCACGGTCAGCTCGTCGGCTTTGGTGTTGGTTACCAGGGTGAAAAGATCCTGGGTAAAATCTCCCGACCCGGTATGGTTCATGTTTTTCAGCTCGGTGTAGAAGCCCAGCGACTGGTCATCATAAATAATATGTCCTTTCCGGATCTCATAGCTTTTGAGGGCGATATTGAAGGAGCTGGCGCCGGTATCGGTAGGCGCTGCGGCCGAGGTATCCGGTTTCGTGATATCCCAGTTGGCCCTGCCGCTTGGCAGCACCTTGGCGAGGATCGCGGGTTCATCCAGGCGGAAGGAGCGTATCTTTATAGACTCTCCCCGGATCACGCTCATAACGTCGACTACCACGTACAGCTCTTTGATGTTGGCTAAGGTATCGTTCGCGAAAGAATCGGTTCCTGCCACACTGATATCTTCCATGGTGAAAGACAGGTTCGGGAAGCTGCGCAGGATGCTCAGGCTGAAATCCCCGAATTCTACCTTCGCGGTCAGGTTATCGTTAATGGTGGTTTTCACCTTGGCTATAATGTCATCCTTAAAGATGATCGGGATCGCGATAGCTGCTGCCAGTACCAGTACGATAAACGCTGCCAGCCCGATAAGAATTTTCTTGATCATAAGTATGGTGTTTATAAAGCTTAAAATTAATCCTTGAGATCGGATTTAACAATGGCATGGCTGTTACCCTTTGTCATTTTCAGTATGCATGCTGATGCTCAGCCTTGAAATAATCATGCCCGGGGACTGGAATTAAAACGGCTGATGGATCATACCAGGTCGAAACCGATATCGGTACGGTAGTATTTTCCCTCGAACCGGATGCGCTCGGCATTGCTGTTGGAGCGTGCCAGGGCTTCGGTCATATCCGCGCCCAGCGAAGTCACCGCGATCACACGTCCGCCTGCGCTTACAATATTATCGCCATGAATGGTAGTGCCTGCGTGGAACACCAGGCTTCCCTGCACCTGCTCCAGGCCGGTGATCGGCTTCCCGCTTTCATAGTCGCCCGGATAGCCGCCCGATACCAGCATGATAGTGGCGGCAGTTTGCCGGGTAATTTCAAGGGATCTTTGAGCAAGGTTGCCATCAGCTACCCCTTTGAACAGCTCAAGCAGGTCCGATTCGATGCGTGGCAGCACGCTTTCCGTTTCCGGGTCGCCCATGCGCACATTATATTCAATAACGAAAGGTTCGCCTGCTACCGACATCAGCCCGATAAACAGGAAGCCCTTATAGTCGATATGTTCTTTTTTCAATCCCTCGATGCTGGGGCGGATAATGCGTTCTTCCACCTTCTTCATAAAGGCTTCATTGGCAAAGGGCACCGGTGAAATAGAGCCCATGCCTCCTGTGTTCAGGCCGCTGTCTCCTTCGCCGATACGTTTATAATCCTTGGCTTCCGGTAGGATCTTGTACGAATGCCCGTCGGTCAAAACAAAAACAGACAGCTCGATACCATCCAGGAACTGTTCGATCACCACGGTAGAACCCGCTTCGCCAAACTTGGCATCTGCCAGCATCAGCGTTAATTCAGTCTTGGCTTCTTCATGAGTTCCACAGATCAGCACACCCTTTCCGGCGGCAAGTCCATCCGCTTTCAATACGATCGGCAGGGGATGATCTTCGAGATAGGCAAGTCCTTCGGCCAGCTGTTCGCGGGTAAAGCTTGCGTACGCGGCAGTCGGAATGGCATGCCGTTGCATAAACCGCTTGGAGAAATCCTTGCTGCCCTCCAGTTGGGCGCCTTCTTTTGAAGGGCCGATCACCGGGATGTGCTTCAGGTCCTCGTTCTGCAGGAAGAAATCGCTGATCCCCTTTACCAATGGGTCTTCCGGGCCTACGATCACCATGTCGATGTCTTGTGCCAGGCAGAAGGCGCTGATCTGCCCGAAATCGGTTGCCTTTACCGGGATATTCTCACCGTACGCAGCCGTTCCGGCATTCCCCGGAGCGATGTAAAGCTTTTCACAATCAGGGCTTTGAGTCAGTTTCCATGCAAAGGCACATTCGCGGCCGCCAGAGCCAAGTAAGAGGATTTTCATTCGATTTATTGCAGATATGGCGCAAAAATAGCATTTGCCCACCTAATAAATTAATTTAATCTCTATCAATAAAGTATTAATTTTACCGCCCTGCTGTCAATATGTCAATACTTTATGTTGTGGCGTAAGATTTGACAATCACAGTTAATCATTTATCGAATCAACATGTTTGAATTTATCACAAAGCTGTTCGGAAACAAATCGGACCGCGACATTAAAGAGATCGGACCGCTTGTAGAAAAGATCAAGGAAGAGTTCGCCAAGCTCCAGGACATCAGTCATGATGAGCTGCGCCAGAAGACGGTTGAGTTTAAAGCTCGTATACAGGATTATATTGCTGAAGTATCCAACGAAGTCCGCGACATACGTAAACGTATGGAAGATGAGCCGGATATGCCGATGAACGAAAAGGTGAACCTGTATGCCCGTGTGGAGAAGCTGGAGAAAGAAGAGAACAAGCTGATCGAAGAGATCCTGATGGATATTCTCCCGGAAGCCTTTGCCGTAGTAAAAGAAACCGCCCGTCGTTTTAAAGAAAACACACAAATTACCGTTACGGCTACAGCGAAGGACCGTGAATTATCGGCCACTAAATCGTATATCGCTATTCA
>CALNCF010000336.1 GCA_937875035.1 uncultured Sphingobacteriaceae bacterium
CTTGTCGACCATCTGCTTGGACTGGCCGCGTGCCATGTAAATATTCAGCTCTTCGATCATCAGCACATTGTTCGTAGGAAACGCGGTCTTACCCATCTGGATGTATTCCAGGGCTTTGGTCGTATCTTTTTCTGCCTTATACATGTTCGCCATAAAGCGGTATAATTCCGGTTCCGGGTATTTCAGGTCGATCAAACGGCTGATGAGCTGCTTGGCTTTCGCTTCATCCTTAGCATTCTGCGCGGCAATGGCAGCATTGTATAATAAAGGGGTGTCCAGCTTGTTGAAATAAGTTTCACCGATCATTACAGAGGTTTCGAATGATGTGATCGCGTTCGAAAAGTCTTTATTCTTGAACTCGGCGATCCCTTTATTGGCCAGGCGGTTCGCGATTACCGGCATCTTCGACTTAATCTCTCCCTGGTATTGTTTCTTCACATCCAGCTCGGTAGCCTTTACGTAGGATTGATAGGCTACGTTAATGGCATTGGCATCCAGCGCCTTTACGGCTGCATCCGGACTTTCAGCAATATCCAGGTAGATATTCCCGCGGTAGAACCAGGTCTTGGCGGCTACCCCGGTCTTGGCGTCATTAATTGCTTTGTCAATGGCTTCGCGGGCTTTTCCCAGCTCACCATAGCGCTGATAGTTATATGCGTTTACCACTTCCGCATTCTGCGCAAAGGCTGTCGACGATAGCATCGCAGCACATGTAATTATGAATAGTTTTTTCATGTTATTCAATATGATTTTATTTCAAAAGTAGAATATAATTTAAAAGATGTTTACAGATTAAGTAAAGAAAATGTCCTTAAGTTTTATCAACGTAAGGACATTTTGCATTATTGCCGGTATTATTCTTCTGCCTGCTCAGGTGTATCTTCCGAAGCTTCAGGAGCATTTCCAGGTGTTTCCGCACCACTGTTCTCCATACCCTCTGTACCCTCTTCAAGCTCGATATCCTCGTCTTTCACATCATCAATGCGTGCAATAGAAGCGATCTCATCGTTGCCTTTCAGCGTGATCAGGCGTACGCCCTGTGTTGCGCGACCCATTACTCTCAGGTCAGATACCGCCATACGTATGGTCAGACCGGATTTATTGATGATCATCAGGTGATCGTTCTCTTCTACCGATTTGATACCGATCAGCGCACCTGTCTTATCGGTGATATTTAAGGTCTTAACCCCTTTACCACCCCTGTTGGTCACACGGTAATCCTCGATGTCGGAGCGTTTTCCGTAACCCTTTTCAGATACAACGAGCACCGTGGTTTCGGGTGAGTTCACCCCGATCATACCGATCACCTCATCACCCGGGTCGTTCATGCTGATGCCGCGTACCCCGGCAGCCGTTCTTCCCATCGGGCGGACCGTGCTTTCGTTGAAGCGGATCGCACGTCCGGAACGAAGCGCCATCACGATCTCAGATTTGCCATCAGTCAGCAAGACTTCGAGAAGCTGGTCGCCCTCGTTGATGGTGATCGCGTTGATGCCATTCACTCTTGGCCTGGAGTATGCCTCCAGGGTTGTTTTCTTGATGGTACCGCGCTTGGTACACATGACAATGTAATTATCATTGATATAGGCTTCATCGCTCAGGTTCTTCACATTGATAAAGGCCTTTACCTTGTCATCCTTCGGAATATTGATCACGTTCTGGATCGCTCTTCCCTTGGAGATCCGGGTTCCTTCCGGTATTTCATATACCCTCAGCCAGAAGCACCTGCCCTGTTCGGTAAAGAACAGCATGTAATTGTGCATGGAAGCGATGAAGATGTGCTCGATAAAGTCTTCTTCCCTGGAATTTCCGCCCATAGCCCCCCTGCCGCCTCTGCCCTGTACACGGTATTCGGTTACCGGGGTACGCTTGATATAGCCTAAGTGTGAGATGGTGATCACCATGTCTTCATCATCGATCATATCTTCCATACGGAACTCTCCGCCGGCATATACGATCTCCGAGCGGCGCTCATCACCGTATTTTTCACGTACTTCGATCAGCTCATCGTATTCCGCTTTGATCTTGTCGCGTTCCAGTCCGGTGAGCACGCGTAAACGCATTTCCAGGATAGCCCGGGCCTGCAATTCGCTCAGCTTGAATTTCTCCATCAGGCCGTCGCGGGCCTCTTCCGGTGTTTTGCTGTTACGGATCAGACTGATGACCTCGTCCAGGTGATCCAGCGCGATCAGCAAGCCTTCCAGGATATGGGCACGTTTCTGCGCTTCATCCAGCTCAAACTGCGTACGGCGCACGATCACTTCGTGACGGTGATCCACAAAGTGGTGGATCATGTCTTTCAGGTTCAGCATCATCGGGCGGCCTTTAACCAGGGCGATGCTGTTAACACTGAAGGAAGTCTGCAGCGATGTATATTTATACAGGTTATTCAGCACCACGCTGGCGCGCGCGTCCCGTTTGATTTCGTACACGATACGCATCCCTTCACGGGCAGACTCGTCGCGGATATCTGAAATACCCTCTATTTTCTTTTCATTCACCAGCTCGGCGGTACGCTCGATCATGTGCGCCTTGTTCACCTGGTAAGGGATCTCGGTAACGATGATCCGCTCCCGGTCGTTGCCAACGGCTTCGATCTCGGCTTTGGCACGCATCACGATCCGGCCACGGCCGGTTTCAAAAGCCTCTTTCACCCCTTCGTAACCGTAAATAATACCACCGGTAGGGAAATCAGGAGCTTTCACGTATTTCATGAGCTCTTCAATGGCGATCTCCCGGTTGTCGATGTAAGCGATGGTAGCGCTTACCACTTCTGTAAGGTTGTGTGGCGCGATATTGGTCGCCATACCTACCGCTATACCCGAAGAGCCGTTAATAAGCAGGTTCGGAACCTTTGCCGGTAAAACGGTCGGCTCTTGCAGGGAATCATCGAAGTTAAGCTGGAAATCGACCGTATTCTTATTGATATCGGCCAGCATGTCTTCCGCCAGCTTCTGCAAACGGGCTTCCGTGTAACGCATCGCTGCCGGCTCATCACCATCCACCGATCCGAAGTTACCCTGTCCTTCTACCATCAGGTAGCGCAGGCTCCAGGGCTGCGCCATACGTACCATGGTATCATACACTGATTTATCACCGTGCGGGTGGTACTTACCCAGCACTTCACCCACGATACGGGCTGATTTCTTATGAGGCTTGTTGCTCGCTACACCCAGATCCAGCATCCCGTACAGCACGCGGCGGTGAACAGGCTTAAAGCCGTCACGTACATCGGGCAGCGCTCTTGATACAATAACCGACATCGAATAATCGATGTAGGCCGACCGCATTTCCTCTTCAATGTTAATAGGAATGATATTTTCTCCTTCTGCCATCACTTTATCTTTTTATGTTCTTAATGTTTTGTGATCAATAAAAACGAATGAATTAACCTACCTTCTTTATAAAAGGCAATAACAGCTAAAAATACGCAAAAAGCCTGTTTAAAGGGTTTAATGTGGAAAAGCTTTAATAAGTTTTTACACCCATTCCTGCCCTTTTTTAAGGCGCGACAACGTATAGGCTTCGGGGCTGCCTGCGCGGGCCTGGTAATTATATTCCCAGCGTGCCAGCGGGGGCATGCTCATCAGGATAGATTCGGTCCTTCCGTTCGTTTCGAAGCCGAAAT
>CALNCF010000337.1 GCA_937875035.1 uncultured Sphingobacteriaceae bacterium
TCGCGGTAATAGACCAGGGCCACGAAGCCGCAAAGCGCGATAAAGACCAGGATCACGAGGGTAGACAAAAACGTGGTATAGCTGTATAAAACCAGGAAGATCGCCAGGTAGGTGAAGAAGAACAGGATCGGTGTGCCCGCGGAAACGATCGAGCTGTCGAACTCGCGGACATCCTCTTTGAAAGCCCGGCGCGAAAGCACATAGGGAAGGAAGAATGCCGGCCCGTTAAACAGCAGCCCGACCATAAAGAAGGGGAATAAAGCGATGGCATCGAGCAGGCGAACCATGTTACGGAACCAGAACTTAGGCTTCGTGAGCACAACCGACTCTTCCACCGTTGAGTGATGCAAGCGGTCGATCCTGAGCAGGGAAAAATATTCTGTCACCGCCATGTTCAGCTCCGGCTCGGCTTCCGTATCCACGCGGAGAGCCAGGGCTTTCAATGCCTGGAAATCATTGCTCATGGTATAGTTCAGCAAGACGGCTTCATCGAATACCTGCTCATTCTTTTTATGCTCCACAATGATCATCTCGCGGCGGATGTTCGCGTCTACCCGTTCCGTCACCTGCCGGTAAGCCTGGTGCCTGCTCTCTTCGTATACAGATCTATATTCGGCCAGGCTGAATCTTTCTCCGCAACGCAGGTGCAGGTAACCACCCATATTGCTTAAACGTTCGTAATTGATCCCTACGGAAAGCACTTCAAGGCCCAGGCGGAAACCGTTTTTCTCTTCCGCGGCGAAAGCCAGCTTGGCAGCACCCTTTTGCAGGCGACGCAAGCGTTTCTCAGAGAAGCAGCTGGCCTCGGGGAAGATGATGATCGCGCCTTTATTTTCAAACACCCGGATGCACTCGTTAAAGGTCTCTTCATTCTTACCAAGCTGGTCGATCCCGTCTTTCATGCGGTAGATCGGGATCAGGTTGAACTTTCGCAGCAGGTAATTCGCCCAGGGCTTATTGAATACATCGGCCCGTACCACTACGTGATAGGTACGACGGGTAAACACCATCAGCAGCATCGCATCCAGGAAGGAATTGGCGTGATTGGCGCAAACCAGCAGGGGCTTATCCGTATACAGTTCCTTCATACGATGCATATACCGCTTCCGGAAGAAGAGCAGCAATGAAATACGTATGAAGAACCGGGCGATGTAATAGAGCATATTTTATTGAGCGTACTGCGCAGCTTTTTCGAGCGCCTGTGTAATACCGGCCAGGTTCTTACCCCCTGCGGTTGCGAAGAACGGCTGTCCGCCACCAACACCCTGGATCTCCTTACCCAGCTCTCTCACAACGTTACCGGCGTTCATGCCTTTGGATGCGACCAGCGTATCGGAGATGATCACGGCTAAGTGAGGCTTACCCTCTATATCGGCAGCCAATACCATGAACAGGTTTTCTATCTGGTTCCTGATCTCGAAGGCCAGGTTCTTCAGCAGGTCTGCCGATGGCAGGTCTACCTGTATCGCGAGGAAATTCAGGCCGTTCAGCGGCTTAATCTTTTTGATCAGCTCATCCTTTAAAGCCGAAGCCTTTTCTGCCATGAACTGCTCCACTTGCTTTTTCAGCTTATGCTGCTCGTCGAGGAGGTTCTCGACGGTCTTCCTGAGATCGGCAGGATTCTTCAGGAGCTCCTTCACTTCACCGAGCAGGCTTGCCTGGTCGCGGAAGTATTGCAGAGCTTTGGTCGAAGTAATCGCCTCGATGCGTCGTACCCCGGCTGCTACCGCGCTTTCGGAAACGATGCGGAACAAGCCAATGCGGCTGGTGTTTGGCACGTGGATCCCTCCGCAGAGCTCCTTGGAGAAATGATCTCCGAAGGTGATCACGCGGACAAAGTCCCCGTACTTTTCACCGAACAAAGCTGTTACGCCTGAATCAAGCGCCTGCTGGTAGGGAACGTTCCGCTCCTCTTTCAGCGAAATATTTTCCGCGATCTTCTCATTGACGATCTGCTCGATCTGCGCCAGCTCTTCATCACTCACTTTGGCAAAGTGCGAGAAGTCGAAACGCAGGTAATCTTCATTTACGAGGGAACCCTTCTGGTTTACATGCGTTCCCAACACCTGTTTCAGGGCGGCGTGCAGCAAGTGCGTCGCCGAGTGATTATTGGCCGTAAGCGCGCGTTTGGTCGCATCTACTTTGGCCGTAAGATCAGCATTCACATCCGAAGGAAGTGTCGCTGTGATATGTATAACCTGGTTGTTCTCTTTGCGGGTGTCGAGGATATGCGCTACCACCTGGCCTGCCACATCGGTAAGCACACCGGTATCTCCTACCTGTCCGCCACTCTCCGCATAGAAAGGGGTTCTGTCCAGCACAACCTGGTATTGCTCCTTGCCTTTCGCTTTTACCTTACGGTATTTGACAATTTTAGCCGGGCTCTGTAATTCATCGTACCCGACAAATTCAGTGGATGCGTCGCCGACCAGCTCTACCCAGTCTTCGGTATCGATAGCGGTTGCCGCGCGCGAACGGTTCTTCTGCTCCTGCAGGCTCTTATCGAAACCGGCCATGTCAACCTCCCATCCTTTCTCACGTGCCATAAGCTGTGTGAGGTCGATCGGGAAACCGTAGGTGTCGAACAGCTCAAAGGCGAATTCCCCGGCAATGATCTTGTCTGCCGCTTCATATTTCTCGAAACGCTGGATACCCGTAGACAGGGTCCGGAGGAAGGATGCTTCTTCTTCCATGATCACTTTCTTCACGAAATCCTGCTGATCGTTCAGCTCCGGGAACACACCGTCGAACTGCTTCGCCAGGATATCCACCAGCTTGTATAAAAACGGCTCCCTGAAATCCAGGAAAGTATAGTAATAGCGTACCGCGCGGCGCAGGATCCGGCGGATCACATAGCCGGCGCCTGTGTTAGAGGGCAGCTGCCCGTCGGTGATGCAAAACGCGATGGCGCGGATATGATCCGACATTACGCGCATGGCAATGTCTGTTTTTTCCTGGTGGCCATAAGCCACACCGCTTTGGGAAGCGATGTACTGGATCATGGGCTGGAAAATATCCGTATCGTAGTTGGAGGTCTTTCCCTCTAAAGCCATGCAAAGGCGTTCGAAGCCCATGCCGGTATCCACATGCCTCGCCGGCAGGGGAACCAGGCTGCCGTTGGCCATCCGCTGGAACTGCATGAATACATTGTTCCAGATCTCGATCACCTGGGGATGATCGCTGTTCACCAGCAACTTTCCATCCTTCTGCCTGCGCTCCTCATCGGGACGAAGATCCACATGGATCTCTGAGCAGGGTCCGCAGGGCCCGGTATCACCCATTTCCCAAAAGTTATCTTTTTTATTCCCATTGATGATGCGGTCTTCCGCGATCAGTCCTTTCCATATATCGTAGGCTTCGGTGTCGCGTTCGAGCTGCTCTTTGGCGTCACCCTCAAAGATGGTCACATATAGACGGTCTTTGGAGATACCGTATACTTCGGTGAGCAGCTCCCAGGCCCAGGTAATGGCTTCCTGCTTGAAGTAATCGCCGAACGACCAGTTACCCAGCATTTCGAACATGGTATGGTGATAGGTATCGATGCCCACCTCTTCCAGGTCGTTGTGCTTGCCCGATACGCGCAGGCATT
>CALNCF010000338.1 GCA_937875035.1 uncultured Sphingobacteriaceae bacterium
GAAAAAAATGATGATGTGCCTGTTTTTATAGGTGATTTTTTGTTTTTATCTGGAAAAAAATCAAAATGATGGTTTATTTTGAGGTGAATTGAGCTATAAGGGTAGAAATTAAGTGGCAGAACGGGCAGCGATTACGCGGATCACCCGATCCAAAAGATTTTCCTATTTTAGCCAGCAAAGCACATACGTGTATCAATTCATATTACATAAGATCAGATCGAACCGTTCCGCGCTCTTCCTTTTTGCCGGAAGCAGCCTGCTGACCGTTCTGAATTTTGTCATTATATCTTTTCTTTCGCATACCCTTCCCGTACACGAATACGGTACCTACCGGCACCTGCTTACCTTCATCAGCATCGGGGTAGCTTTGGGTTCCTTAGGCTTTGCCCAGTCCTGCTACTATTTCCTCAGCGCGGCTTCCGGCAGGCAGGAGAAATACGACCAGGTGAACGTATCCCGGATCTTAGTGCTTGGCGGAGCGCTGCTGGCCTGCCTGCTGATGTACGCCTGTTCAGGCTGGTTTATAGAGAATTTTGATAATCCCGACTTCAACCGCTTTACCTGGTTCGCATTCGCCCTGATCTTCTTCAGCGTATTGCAGACCATCGAATTAAATGTCTTTGTGGATGCTGGCCTGATGAGCGCTTATTTTATGAATACGATCATCAATGTGTTCATGCGGCTCGCCCTGCTGTATTACCTCTACATGACCGGGAAAGGCTTTGAAGCCTATTTATACGCCCTGCTCATACTGGCAGCGCTGCAAACCCTGGTCAACCAATTGTTCATACAGGTGCATTATAAAGGGCTGCATTTTTTCATCCGCAAGGAACTGCTTCGGAAGCAGCTGTATTACGCAGCGCCCATCGGGCTTGGGTTGTTCTTCGGTGTGCTGATGAACAATACTGACCGTATGGTCTTGTCTTCGCTGGTGAAGGATGTAAAAGACTTTGCCGTGATGGCCAACGGGAATTTTGAAGTACCCTTTATCTCCGGTATCTATATCGCGTTCAGCACCATGGCGCTGCCGGCCATGATCAGGGCCTACCAGGCCGGGGAATACAAAGAGCTGAACAAGGTGCGCAAGGCGTATATGAAACAGATCGCACCCTTGTTGTTCCCGGTGGTCTTTATGCTCATCTATTGGTCGAAGCCCTTTATCCTGCTGGTGTTCGGTCCCAAATACCCCGAAAGCGCCGCCCTTTTTGCCGTGTTCTCGCTCACGTATTTTATCCGGTTCTGCAGTCACACCGATATCTTTTATGCATCCGGTAGAACGAAGTACATTATCCTGATCCAGGTGGTCGAATTCTTCCTGAATATCCTGTTCTGTATCCTCTTTATCCGCTGGTACGGGGTGATCGGCGCATCCTATGCCATCGTGCTGACCAATGCCTTATATTTCATCGTGGTATCGGCGATCAGCGCAGGCATTGTGAAGTCGAAGATCTCCGACCTGTATCCCTCGGGTTTCCTGCTCACCAACCTGGCGGTGTGCGCGCTTGCCCTGTTCATTACCCATTTTATATTCGACCGTTTTTCTCATTTATCTCCATATCTCTGGATCCTGGCCATCCTGTTCTACTGGGCGCTGTACAGCCTGCTGTTCTTTGCCTGGAGAAGAAAACGTAATGAAGAAATATGAGCGAGGTGCGGATCATAAATGCAGAGACCTGGTCGCGCTATGCCGCGGATTTCGGCATGGATTCCGCCCTTTCAGGCGCGGCATTCTGGGAAGACCTGGCCAGGGCATTCGGCCTGACCTGCCGGCTCATGGCATACATGGTGAACGAAAAGCCAGTGCTTCTTTTCCCGGCGATGGTTTCCGGCAGATCTATTGTCTGGGCCCTGCATTATCTGCCTTCCGGGTTGCAGCTCAAGCCCGGGCTGCATCCCATACAGCAGCAGGAGCACCTGCAATCATTTTTGGCAGACCTCACCTCACAATACACCCGCATTGATCTTTGCCTGTCGCGTAAAGAGAAAGACATCCGTCCCTTTATCTGGCAAGGCTTTACCTACCGTGTTTCATATACTGCTCTTAAAGAGCTGAATGGCCCCCTGACATACAGCCAGGGCGCGGAACGCAATGTACGCAAGGATGCGCAGGACGGGCTGGTTTACCGGGTCTGCGATAGAGAAGAGGTGCTGGATATGGTGATTGCCGACCTGCGTGGCTATGGTTTTTCCAACGCCAAGATCAGCGGGTTGGAGCAATGGTTCAGTCATGCTTCCGCGCAGGGTATGATGAGCTTTTATGAAGCCAGCGATGCGCAGGGTCACCGGGCCGTCGCCTGTGTATGGAAGGATACCGTGAGCCGTGAAGCCTGCCTGATCGCTACCACCAGGCGTAGCGGGTTGTCGCACTACGGCTTGTACGATTTCCTGCTGAAAGACCTGCAGCTGCAAGGATATACCTGTATCGACCTCTGCGGGGCAGACATCAGGCCGGTCGCCGATTTTAAGTCGTTTTTCCGTACCAGGCTCGATTTCTTTTACGTCCTTTCGTATCGTTCTTTCGGACATAAAATGCAGCGGCTGCGTGCAGCTCTCCGGGCTGGCCTGATCCGTTTGCTACGAGGCTGAACCCTGCCGGCCCTGCCCGTAGTACCATTCTGTGAAAACGAACAGCGCCCATACTTTGCGTGCCAGGGTATGTTGTCCCCTCTGAAAGAAATCATCTCTCAGCCGCATGGCTTCCTTCGTATTCAATGCGGGTATGTTTGAGATCCGTTCGTCGTTCAGGCTGCTTAGAATCGCTTCGCGGAATGTCGTGTTCATCCATTGTTTCAGCGGGATGCTGAAGCCCTGCTTCGGGCGATCCATCAGCGCTTTGGGTACAAGGCTATGCACGATCTCTTTCAGGATGATCTTCAGTTTTTTCCCCTGCATCTTATAGGATTCCGGCATCTCGTCGGCATACACGGTGAGCTCTGTATCTAAATAGGGTTCCCGGCTTTCCATGCCGTAAAACAGCGCGATCTTATCCGAGCAGACCAGCAGGTCGCCGGTGAGATAATGCCGCAGGTCGGCACGGTAAATGGCATTGCGTTCCGGCCTGTATAGTATGGAGGCTGCTGTTACCGCGCCTTGCTTGTTCAGGAGGAGATCTGCTTCGTGCCGGGTAAAGAAATTGCTGAGCTGCAGGTGGATGTTTTCCAGGGAAGGGTCATGAAGCATCGTTCGCAGCTTTGCTTTACGCGCGGGCAGTAAACGTGCGATGACTTTCCGTAAGGAGGCGGGAATACTGTTGAGCAAACGATGGTACTGACGTGCCTGCCGGTGCTTGCGATACCCGTAAAAAAGCTCATCGGCGCCGTCGCCCGAGAGGATCACTTTCGTGCCATTCGCTGCGGCCAGCCTGCTTACTGCCATTTGTGGGAGCATCCCGTAATCGGCCAGGGGCTCATCAAAAATAGTACTCATGAGGCCGAGGTCCGAACGGTAAGATTCTTCACCGGGTATAACGGATGTATGCTTCAGCCCGAGCTCAGCGGCAATGGCTGCGGCAGCCCGGCTCTCATCCATCGTCATATCCTCAAAGCCCAGGCTGAATGTTTCCGTCTGGTGCTTCCTGCCGCTTATGGCAGCAAGCAGGGTGCTGTCGTAGCCGGCGCTTAGCAAGATCCCTTTCTTCGCGTCCGAGATCATGCGGCGCCCGAACGAACGGATCAGCAGGCTTTCTGCTTTCGCCTTGCTCTGGCTATAGCTGTCCTTAGTATCATGATCCTTAAAAGGAATGTCCCGCAGTGTCTTATGGATGCTTCTTTGCTGTAGGTCGAACACCAGGCAGGCCCCGGCTTCCAGCTTATAAACGTTCGGATAAATGGTGTAAGGAGCAGGGATATAACCCAGCTCAAAGTACAGGCTCAGCGCATCGGGCTGTGGTTCCTGCGGAGGATAGATGCGCAGGTCGGAACTGAAGCTGAACATGCCGTTTTCATAGGAGTAGACCAAGGGTTTGACTCCTGCAAGATCCCGTTGCAGGACGAGCTGCTGCTTGTTCTTGTCGTAAATACCGCAGGCATACACACCCTTCAGCCTGGCGCTGAAAGCGCTGCCCCAGCAGATGTAGGCGTTGAGCAGCACCTCCGTATCTGAATGGGTGCGGAACCCAAAGCCGGAGGCTTCCAGCTCGGTACGGAGCTCCTCGTGGTTGTAGATCGTTCCGTTAAATACCAGGTAATAATTTTTGCAGGCGCTTTCGAAGGGCTGATCCGCCCGTTCAGTGGGGTCGATCACGGCCAGCCGGCAATGGGAGAGCCCTGCATGAAAATCTTCCTGCTCCTCGAAAAATATACCCGCCGCATCCCGTCCCCGGTAATGCAATACCTTGTTCCATGCCTGCAGGGTATCCTCTCCGTGCTGCTTGTTAAAATCAATAAAACCTGAGAAGCCGCACATTACTTAATGAGGTATATTTTACCGAAACCCTTTTCCACGTATTGTTCTGCCGAAGTCTTGCGGTGCTTGAGCTCCTGGTTGTTCATGCGGGTCATTACCCGGTAAAAATACACGCCGTTCGCGAGGCGGTCGCCGAACTGGTCGGTGCCGTTCCAGGTAAAGGCGGATATGTTATTCCCGATCTTCATCGGGCCCAGCTCCGTTTCGTTGATCTCCCTCACGATCTTCCCGGTCACGGTCATGATCTGGATGCGCACCTGGTCAGGGATCTGTGAGCCGGTCAGCGTAAACACAAAGCGCATCGAGGTGCTGAATGGGTTGGGATATGGGTAGAAATGCGTGATGCTCGACTCATTCACTACTTCAAAGTCGATGGTATAATCATTGGCTACACGTCCGTTGCCCAGGGCATCCCTGGCCCGTACTTTCAGGGAGTAAATGCCATCGGTATGCAGGTCGGGACGATAGGTGACCTCGGCCGTATTATCGTTGCCTGACAGGGCGGGCTTAAACACCAGGTCGGGCGACTGGTAGCTCAGTACTTCATAGCTGCTGCTACCCGGCTGGCGGAGCAGCAGGATGACCGATGCCGTGTCGTTCAGCAGGAAATGCTTGTTGTCATCCTTTACCCGGATCGAAATGGTCGGTCTTGGCTGGATAATCTCGTTGTTCATAATGCGTTTTCCATCGAAGAGTATATCTACCACAGGCTTACGCGTATCGGTATTCACATTGAACTCCCGCTGTAAAATATTGTTGAAGGCGTAGCTGTCCTGCTGTTTCAAAGGCTCCACGCGTACGGTCAGCTTGTTATTGGCCAGCATATGCCGGCTGTCGAGCTCCAGGTTGATATAGGCTGTATCCCAGGGCGCTACAGGAGGCAGTGTGCGATATAGAGCCCGGCTTTCTGTCCGGTCGCTTTTCAGCAGTACATAATGCACCGCCAGCGAATCGGTCGGGAAGGAAGAGATATTCTGGTAGGCGAATTTCCAGCGCAGGGTATCTCCCTGTTCGATATCATCCTTATAGAAATCATTCCTGATCTCCGGGTTGATGGTACCCTCGGCAATGTCATCGTAGCTCAGTTGCAGGAAACGCAGGGTGGCCGGGTCGCGTTCCACTTCATCGCTCACCTGGAAACGGACACGGAGGCTGCTGATGGCTTGCGCATCAAACGCATTAACCGTCCTCAGATCATAAGGAGAGCTAAAGCCGGAGGCTATAAGCGTATCATTCCCGTTGGGCAGGGTGCCGATCAGCTCTGCACGGATCGTATCATTGGTATTGGCATCGAAGGCGTAGGAGAGCTCTTTCCAGGCCGTGGTAGGACCCACCTTCCCGGAGCTGATCTCCCCGCGTATCCAGCGTTGCAGGTATTCCCGGTCTACCTTAAAGCCCTGTACGGTCGGAGGGAGGGCCGAGCCTAAGGTGTCAGCCGTTCTTTCGAGCGCGGTGCCTGCCGCTTTTCCTTTTTGTCCGAAGAACAGGTAAGGCCAGCCTGCATCCACATTCCGGCTTTGGTTGCAGCCGATGGATTCGAACGCCTGGTGTGCGGCTTCCGGCAGGGCTTTGATATGGATACCCCGTCCGTTGAAGCCCAGCACATAGTAGTTTTCCGGGATCTGCGCGAGGTAGGCTATCATCGAATCTACATGCACTGGATCGTTGATATTGTAAAAATTCTGCCCGGTATATTCTCCGGGTGAGTTCTGGAAGTTGAAGGCTCCCGGTAAGGAATAAAAGGAAAGGTCGACCGGGTTCAGGGCCAGGAAGGTAAGACCGATGAACTCGGCGCTGTGAAAAGCCCTGCGCCCACCGGGATCCGAACGGAAGGTGCGTTCGGTGGTTTTCGGCGCGTCGTCGCCCCGTGTCTGTATCGAGGTAAAGAAAGAGGTGTTGGTAAAAGCGAAGGTACGGGTGGCGGAATCGATGCGGATGTTCTCGAAGCTGAAATCGTTCAGCTGGGCGATCGTTCCGGCATAATAACCGAAATCGCTGTTCGGGATATAGGTGAACGAAGCTTCTTCCCAGTCGCCCCCTTCGCGGAAGGGCAGGTTCTGTCGCACACGCCAGAAATAAGTCTGCATAGGCTGCAAAGAAACATTCGGACTCCATTGCGGCATAAAGCCCGCGCTCAGCAGGCCCGAACTCTTCTTCCAGGGTGAATTGAATCCGGATCCTGTATCGATCTCGAAATAATACCCTGCCGATTTCACCAGCAGGTCGTTAGACTGGGCAATGAGGCGTACCTGGGTGCTGTCGTAAATGATCTTATCCTTGGGGAATAAAATATTGACCCCGCTGGCCGGCATGTAAAATTCTATGCTTGCGCTGTTATTCAGCTCGTTCAGCTCCGACACGAGGTTATTGCTGTCGATCTTCACGGTAAAGATGTTCAGTCCCTTGGAACGGGCAATGGATTCTTCCCGGATATAGAAATAAAAAGTATCGGTATGATACACGGGCAGGAATGTACGCGAAGCGTATTTCTTCTCCGTCTGGTCTGCGAATTTGCGAGTCAGCGAAATGGTAACGGAATCAGGGATAGCCTTGCCCGGGTTCTTCACGATCACCGCTACGGCAAAGGAATCGCTCAACGCGTTCGCATCCGCAGGATATATGAACAGGTCCTTATCGCTGATCTCGTAATCTGCTTTGGCAGGCGCGTAAAAAGACAGGGCAGGGTCGCCCTGGAACAGGTACTGACGGCAATGGATACGGTTCAGCGCATCGTTCGGCTTCTGGAACTCACGGATGGTCTTGCCGATATTCTGTGCTACCGATGCCCCGTAATTATTCCGGAAGCTGTTCTCATAAAAACGCGTGGAAAAGCTGCCGAGGTAAGCCGGGTAACCCTCGTCGGTGCTGGCGATCCAGCCGATGGCGCCCTTGTTCTTTTCGAAGAGGAAGAGCTCTCCCATAGAAGACGCGGTGTTCGGGTTTCCAAGCAGGCAGCCGTTCAGGATATACACCGGGTATTTGCCCTGGTTGCTCAGCTCATCCGATGCGCCGAAGTTGATCTCCGTAGCGAAGTTGGCGCCGTGCCCGAAGAAAGAAAGCACAGAGGCCCCGGTATTGATATCGGCTATGATCTTCTCTTTAAGATTATTAACAATGGGCTGGTTCACATTCTTGTAATACGAAATGGTATGAGCCCCGAAGCTCTCCTTTTCCGCAGCCCGGGCAAAGGATCGCTGGTAGGATGACCAGAGGTTGTTCTCGTCGATATCATTACCGCCGCTGATATGTATCAGCGTCTTGCGCCAGAGCGAATCAGGCGCGCTTTCGTACGCCATGAGCTTATCCAGGTAATTCAGCACATCCTGGTCATTTTTCGCGGCCAGCCTTCCGGTAGCCAGGGCCGGTTCCCATTGGGTGCCGTTCAGCCCCGAAGTGAACAGCATACCCGAAGGCGGCAAGCCGATCGCCGGGACAAGGTCGGCCTGGTAAGAGAGCGGGTTGCGTACCATGTCGGTCTGCTGTCCCTTGCCCAGCAGCAACAGGTAGGCTGGCTTGGTGCCTGCATTCGTAAGCAGGTAATCGCAGAACCTGCGGATGGCCAGGGGATGGTGCTGCCCGTAGCTGAACTGGTTGTATAATTGTTCGGTGGTAACGAGGTAAGGCTTATAGCCCTTTTGCTGGCGATAGCTTTGGTATTGTGTAGCGGAAGCGATAAGCGAGGAGTGTGTAATGATCAGGAAATCGTACGAAAAACTTCCGGCGTTCACCATATCCATATTCACCTTGCTCAGCTTCACGGTCGGTATGGTATTGCTGTCGCAAAGGTAGAGCAGGCGGCCATTCGGGAGATTTACACTGATGTCTGATGAGAGCACCGCTTTTACGGTGTCTCCATCCTTTGTCGCTGTGATCCGGGTTTGGGTACCTAAGTCGTATAGCAGCGGGTTGCCCAAGGTGGAACCCGAAAATTTCAGGTAGGGTGAGGGGTTCGCAACATCCTTCGGCAGTGTGAATAGGAGCTCGCTCAAGCCGGAGAGCTGAAGCTTACGCGGGTAGGTTACGCTGATCCATGCGATCGACCTGAAATCAGATTCTGCGCCGATATCCTGCCCGGTAAAACGGAACGCCGTATTTGTCGCCCCTAATAAGTTCAGGGACAGAGGAGCGGTGATGCGTACGATCTGGTAACCCTTGAACAGCGTATCTTTCAGCGGCTGGTAATTCGACCCGTCGGCGCCTGTTTCGATATTGAGGTGATGGTTATAAAGACCCGGGTTGCTGGTCTTTGCATCCGATCGGCCTACGGCCAGGATCTCTGCCGTGGCTGTGCCCGCGCCTGCCTGCACTCCGGGTGTGGGCACATTGTCTACCCGTACGGTGGTACGTGCAAAGGAGCTGGATACATAGCCTTCGCCCTTGGTATATTCAGAGAAAGATGAGTTGAATTCGTTGATGGGCTCGCCCTTGTAATAATTCTGGTTAAGGGATATTTCAGACTTGTAAGAGAACCAGGACAGCTCGGTGCGGTTAAAGTTATGATCTGTATAAGCGCTGATCCGTTTTCCATTGGTATTTCCCCAGGTCAGGAAATAATAGGAAGTATCTGAAAAAAAGCTGTAGCCGGGATTGATCGGGTCGGATGGGTCGCTGAAGAGCTCCCGGTCGAGGAAGCCATTGTTCGGCTCTCCGTAAAATTCGATGAAGTCGCCCGCGTCGAAATGCCCGTCCTGCATGCCTTGCAGGTAGATCGGCGATTCCTTTCCCTGGCAAAAGAGCTGGAGCTGAGCGGGCTGGATGAGCGCAGGGTTAATGCCAGCGTCTGTCAGCGATTGCAGGCTGATACGGTAAACACCCCGTTTCGCGATGGCGATCTTATAATATGATTGTTCGGGATTGATCCATTCGTTTCCGTAGCGGTCCTGCGCTAAGAGCGAAAGCGGGAAAGTGCATAACAGCACGATCCACCGAAAGGCCTTGTTCATCATATGGCAAAATAGTATGACCGGTTAACCGACCTTCAGTAAAACATACTTTCCCTGCACATGAACCACCTGCGAATCAGGGTATGCACAGCGGTAGGTTTCAGTGTCGATCAGCTTGTAGTTTAGTTTATTGACGGGTTTAAAGTAAGGAATATTTGTGTCTTGATTGTAAAGTCTGCCGGCTTCTTTACGAAGCGTGGTTTGTTTAGGGTCAAAATTCTGAATGTCAATATGGTATATCTCTTTAATGCTCGCGTTCCAGTCTTGCAGGTAAGCCGGTGTATGTACCATGGCCCGGAAATGAACAGGCATGGAGCGTTTGGCTTCGCAAAGGAAGGAATCATCGTCGGGGAAGCTCATGAAGAGATCATCTTCAGGGGTGTTCGCTTCGATCCATCGATGCATCAGGCTCAGGTCCGATGGCCGGTATTGCCCGATCTTGTAACGGTCCCCGAAATTATGGAAAGGAACAGCCGCCGAATTCAGGATCACGAACAGCAGGGCTGCCGAAGCCAGTGTGAGCCCCCCGCTCAGCCAGCCGGAACGTAAAATGCCCCC
>CALNCF010000339.1 GCA_937875035.1 uncultured Sphingobacteriaceae bacterium
CAGAACCTGATCATCCTGGATGACGCGCCGGTATACAACGCGTTCCACCTGTTCGGCTTTTTCTCACTGTTCAACGGGGACGCGCTGAAAAGCGTGGAGCTGACCAAGGGCGGGTTCCCGGCACGATACGGCGGCCGCCTGTCGTCGGGGATCGACATGAACATGAAAGAAGGCGATAAGCAGCAGTTTCATGGTGAGGGCGGCATCGGGCTGATCTCTTCCCGGCTCACACTCGAGGGCCCCCTGGTGAAAAATAAATCCTCATTCCTGGTATCGGGCCGCCGTACCTATATCGACGCGTTGATCGCTCCTTTTATGCCGCAGGATGAAAAGGGCGGGTATTATTTTTACGATCTGAACGCGAAGGTGAATTACGACTTCGGACCTAAGAACAAAGTGTATATGAGCGGGTATTTCGGGCGCGATAAGTTCTACGGACGTACCCGTTACAGCAGCACGGATAAAAGCGAGTTCGGACTTTTCTGGGGGAACGGCACCGGGACCCTGCGCTGGAATCACCTGTATACCAGCAGGCTTTTCTCCAACACTTCGCTCATCTACAGTAAATACGCATTTAATATTTATTCGGATGAAAGGATAAACGGGGAAACCTTCAATATCCGCCTGTATTCAGGTATCCGAGATTTCACCCTGAAGCATGATTTTGATTACTCGGCACACCCGAATCATTTTATCAAGATGGGGATCATCGTGCAGCAGCATCGTTTTACACCAAGCGGGCTCACCCTTAAATCGTCGCAACCCGGCGATGCGAACCAGGACAGCAAACGTATAATCGATGCGCTGGAAAGCGGTATGTATGTAGCAGACAATATGAAGATCGGCTCCCGCACCAAGATCAACGTGGGTATCCGCCTCTCCCACTTCCTGGTAAAGGGCAAAAGCTATATCAACCCGGAGCCGCGCGTTTCGGCAAATTACAGCCTGAAAGAAGACCTCTCCTGGAAGCTGTCCTATGCCATAATGAACCAGTATATCCACCTGCTCAGCAGCACAAGCATCGGGCTGCCAACCGATCTCTGGGTACCGACCACGAACCAGGTAAAGCCGCAGCGCTCGGAGCAGGTAGCCACGGGCTTTGCCAAAGACTTCCTGAAATCGAACCTGACGCTGAGCGTAGAAGGTTATTATAAGAAATCCAATGATGTGATCTCTTATAAGGAAGGCGCCAGCTTCCTGGTGATCGATGTACCCGGTGAGGACGACCAGATCGAATGGGAAGATAATATTACGCAGGGACAGGGCTGGAGCTATGGCATGGAATTTTTTCTGCAGCGTAAAAAAGGAAAGTTCAGCGGATGGGCAGGCTATACCCTGAGCTGGACCCAGCTGCAATTCGACGAGCTGAACCTGGGTAAGAAGTATTTCGCGCGGTATGACCGCCGGCATGATATTTCGCTGGTGGGGATCTATAAGATCGTAGAGGATGTAACCTTCGCGGCTACCTGGGTATACGGTACCGGCAGCGCCATCACCCTGCCGAAAGCCGAATACGTAGCGCCGGTTCATGATCCTTCGGAGCAGCCGAACAATGGCCAGGGTGACCTGGTAAGCGACTATGGCGAAAAGAATTCGTTCAGGATGGCGGCCTATCACCGGCTGGACCTGAGCTTCCGGTTCCAT
>CALNCF010000340.1 GCA_937875035.1 uncultured Sphingobacteriaceae bacterium
GGCCGCGGGTGCACAGAATAATGCATTTACCAGCAACGACATTACCAATTATTATATACAGCTTCCTTCCGTTAACCTGGAAACAGCCTTCTGGCTGGAGTCCGACCGGATGCTGAACCTGGCCTTTTCGGAGAAAAGTCTCGACGTGCAGCGGAACGTGGTGGTAGAGGAGTTCAAGCAGCGTTACCTTAACCAGCCCTATGGCGATGTATGGCTTCACCTGAGGCCTCTCGCATACCGGGAGCATCCATATCGCTGGGCGACCATAGGGGAGAAGATCGCTCATATCGAGCAGGCAAAGATGGAAGATGTGAAAGCCTTCTTCCGGAAACATTATACCCCGGGCAATGCGATCCTGGTAGTAGCGGGTGATGTAACGCTCGCGCAGGTGAAAGTCCTGGCTGAGAAATGGTTTGCGCCTATAGAAGCCGGAATGAAATACCATCGCCGGCTCCCGGCAGAACCGGTACAGACCGAAGGCCGTACCCTTGAGCTTCGTAGACCGGTGCCTTCCAATGCTATTTATAAGCTCTTTCATATAGGTCGCCGGAATGAGGACGGCTATTATACGGCCGATATTATCAGCGATGTATTGTCGCGTGGAGAATCGTCGCGCCTGTACCAGCGCCTGGTCAAGGAGCGTAACCTGTTCAGTGATATTAATGCCTATGTTTCGGGCGATTTTGATCCGGGTTTTATCCTGGTGGAAGGAAAAGTGAACCAGGGCATCAGCATGGAAGAAGCCGATAAAGCCATTTGGGAAGAACTCAACGCCCTGAAGGCGGAGCTGATCGAAGCGCGGGAGCTCGACAAGATCTTTAATAAGCTGGAGTCATCCAATGTATTTTCTGAGATGAGCGTGCTGAATAAAGCCATGAACCTGGCTTATTTCGAGCTGCTGGGCGATGCAAACCTGGTCAATACCGAGATGGAACGCTACCGTGGCCAGACTCCGGAAATGATCCGCGATTATGCAGCCTGGGTATTTACACCCGCCAATTGCTCTACCTTATATTATTATAGCGAAAACTGATAGAAATGAACGTATTAAACAGAGCGGAAGCGCCGGAAGCCTATAAGATCGAACAGGTGAAATTGTTGAAGCCGGAACTGCTTACCCTGGCGAATGGCATCCCGGTATATTATATAAATGGTGGAACGGAAGATGTGCTGAGGATCGAATTCCAGTTCGATGCGGGGAATGCCACATCGCATAAGGCCTTGCTGGCCAATGCCTGCAATAACCTGCTGACCTCGGGTACGCCGGGCCGCACTTCGGCTCAGATCGTCGAAGAGGTCGATTATTACGGGGCCTTCTTTCATAATGAAACCGGCTTCGACAAGGCTTCCGTTAGCCTGTATACCCTGAATAAATACCTGCCGCAAACCCTGGATATAGTCAGGGACGCCCTTACGGCCACCCTGTTCCCGGAGCGGGAAGTAAGGACCTTTGCCACCAATACCGCCCAGCGCTTGCAGATCAATATGCAGAAAAATGACTTCGTGGCGAGGCGTACCTTCAATAAAGCGGTCTTTGGCGAGCATCATGTGTATGGTTTAACAGCCAGTCCCGAAGATTGCGAGGTCCTGAGCCGGGAAGAGCTGCTTGCTTTTTACAAAAAACATTACGATTTTTCCACATGTGTAATTATTGTGTCGGGCAGGGTAGGTGATGCGGAATTGAAAGAAATCGCGTCCCAGTTCGCGGATATCAGGTTTGAGGTACATGAAAAGCCCGTTGGAACGCCTCCGCCCGTGTATCTGCCATCGGTGCAGTATGTGGAAAAACCGGATGCCTTACAGTCGGCCATACGAATCGGCAGGGTTTTGGTTAACAAAACGCATCCTGATTACATCGACCTGCAAATACTGAATACGGTATTGGGCGGGTATTTCGGGTCAAGGCTGATGGCGAACATCCGGGAAGACAAGGGTTATACCTATGGTATAGGCTCTGGCCTGGCCTCTCTGCAGAGTGCAGGCTTCTTTTATATTGCCACAGAGGTTGGTACAGATGTAACGGCCGATGCGGTAAAGGAAATTTATAAGGAGCTGGAACGTTTACAAAGGGAACCGGTTTCCGGGGAAGAGCTTGAGCTGGTGCGGAATTACCTGATGGGTACATTCCTGGGATCGATCGAGAATGTGTTCAGCTATGCCGAGAAGTTCAAGAGTATATTTAACTACGGTCTGGGCTATGATTATTACGACCGGTACTTTGAATCGCTGAAAAACATGGATGCTTTACGCCTGCAGAAACTGGCGGAACAATACCTGGATGCTTCTACGCTCACCGAGGTGATTGTAGGGAAAAAATAATATATTTGAAGAATGAAAGTCTCTCTATTTGCTTTTTTATTTCTTTTTTTAGGAATTTTCAACGTATCAAAAGCGCAAAACCTGCCGGATGTTCCCCTGGAATATGTATCCGTAGTAGATGATACCACCGTATTCCTGAAATGGGTGGCTCAGTCAGATCCTCGGATCGATGGCTACCGGATATACCTGCTGTACCCGAATAACCTGGGTACCATGCAATATGCAGATCCTTTCGATGTACCCGGCAGCGCCGCTACAGATTCCTGGAACTATATTATCCCGGCAAGTGTAGACCCTTCGATACGACCAGGCAAAAAGGCGATCCGCTTCTTCATAACTGCTTTCGACAAGGATGTCAATCCCCCTGAGCAATCTAATTTAGATACCCTGGTGAATATCCCTCACCAAACCATATATGTTGGCCACGAGCTCGATACCTGCAATGCTTCTGTGGTATTGAAATGGAACGAATATTCAAACGCGCGTAACGGCTGGCAGAATACGACCACCTCATACGAACTGTGGGAAAGCCAGAACGGTGGCGTACAGACCCGCATCTATTCAGGTTCGGCGCTGACTTATACCC
>CALNCF010000341.1 GCA_937875035.1 uncultured Sphingobacteriaceae bacterium
TTCCAAAGTTTTTATTCAAAATAAAATTTTATCAAAAGCCACATCACGACCATTTCACCATATAAAAACGCATATAACTTCCCGGAAAATAGCGATCCCCTTGAAGATTAAGCAGGAAGAAACCTCGTTCGATCCAGGAAACATAGTAACCAAAGCTATGTATAGGACAAACGAAAAGGCCTTTCCCCTCACTTCAGTTTGTGAACATGAGCATAAAAATCATCTGCCGGGCAGAAAATAAAAAGCCGGTCTGGCGACCGGCTTTCCTTACTGTCTAAAACACAATATCTTCTGTTATTTATTTCCCCACTGGATCTTCCCTGAGAAATACATAAGCAGGGCGACTGTTATAAATAATCCGACACTTCCAAAAAGCAATGCAAGGTCTTGCAACTGGATAATAACGAAGATGAACGTATAGAAAAAGATCAGTATCCCGGCAAACAGAGCAGCGATCTTCCGATCCTTCATAACAGATGCAATAAATATGCTGATGAGTGCGGTAGTAGCCCCGGAAGCAATGACATATGCAAGATTGAAGCCCACCTGCTCGGTGAAAGAAAGCAACAGGGTATAGTAAATGATCATGGCGGCGCCGATCAGCACATATTGGAACATGTGAACGCTTTTTTTACGAAGGATCTCCGTAAAGAACAGGGATATGAATGTCAGGAGAACAATGAGGATCGCGTATTTAGCCGAACGCATGGTTTTCTGGTACTGGTCGACAGGCAGGATAAACTTCACCCCGAATGTGGCATCTTCTACCAGCTTATCATTAAAAACAACCTCCGTATCTGACCACTGCTGAGGAAATGGCCTGTTGAAATAAGGCATGCTCCAGGTCGCTTTAAAGTCTGTATCGGATATCGTCCGTTCTTCGGGCAGGTACCTGCCTGTAAAGCTGGGATCATTCCATTTCCCTCCTACTTTCACCAGTGTATTTTTTCCCAGGTGCATAAAGTTAAGCTCACTGCTTCCCCGCAGATCCATATCGAAGCTGAAGTCAAAGCCGGCATCCTTTTCGGCCGACAGATCGGCAAGCACAACCAGGTTATGCCTGAACAGGTTGACCGATGAGAAATCGGGTTCCACGCTATAGGAAGAATTGCCCAGCCTGATCTCCGGGTTATTCTTCAGGCCCTTCAGATCGCTCAGCCCGATCACAACCCGGGCATTCTGCCAGAGAACGGTCGCAGGGTCGATGCCGGCCTTCTTAAAGTCCGGGTTGTGGAACTTCCCATGGGTTTTCACCCTGGTATCGTAAACCACCGCGTCGAATATGCCCCGGTGAAGGATCTGCGGCCCGGCCTCCGCTTCTACGTTGAGGGTTTCCGGCAAAAGATAGAAGTGCGATAAGGTTTCCCTGAAAGTCACTTTGCCGTCTTTATCCTTCTCCGAAACCATGTTCCGGTACGGCAGGATCAGCACAGGCCCTTGCAGCAGCTGGGTACCGGCCCATTTCTCGGAAACCTCGGTGATGACTTCATCCCGGCGGCCCTGCCGTTCGGTGATCAGGTCCTGTATCAGTACGGAAGGTACCAGCAATACAAGTGTCAGGAAGCCTATCAGCCCCATTTTAATAATGACGGATTCGCGGATCCAGTCTACTAATGATTTTTTCTCGGTTTGATTTTCCATTTTATGTAGTTTAAAAGTACTTTTAATTACAAAGTGAAAGAGCAAAAAAATATTACTTCTGTTGCTTGATTAAATTTTCAAGAGCCTGGAGGTGTTTTTTGAATGCGTCCTTCCCTTTCTGCGTGATCGCATATTGAGTATTAGGCTTCCGCCCGATAAAGGATTTGGTGATGCTGATGTATTGCTCTTTCTCCAGGGCTTTGAGGTGTGAAGCCAGATTCCCGTCGGTAAGCTGGAGCAGGTCTTTCAGAGCATTGAAATCATAGGCGCTGTTCACAGCAAGCACACTCATGATCTGGAGCCGGACCCTGTTCTCAAAAGCCTTATCAAATTGTTCCAAAGAGATCCTCACCTTTCGTATTTAAAATGCATGATGCTACCATAGAGAATATGCAGGAGGCCAAAGCCAACGGACCATAAGATCAGTCCGTTTCCGGGCAGGACCAGCGCGAGCAGGCCCAGCACGATCTGGCAAAGTCCCAGCCATTTAATTTCACTATAGGTATACTGGCTTCCGGCTATTAAAGCCAGCCCGTAAAAAATCAGGCAGGCAGCCGCAATCACTGTGTAATCTCCCTTGAGCAGCATGATCATAATGAAGAGCCCGCCGGTAAACAGCGGAAAGCTTACAGCGGTGAGCAGGCGCCTGCTTACCGGGTTCCACACATTCTCGTTCTTACTTTTAGCCCTGCGGATCGTAAGCCAGGAGCTGGTTAATACCGACAACAGCAGTACAGACAATGCGATGGCGAATAGTTGCCAGAAGAGCAGCGGCTTGTTCATATAGAACGCTCCTGAACCAAGACCTGAAATATCCTTGGTCAGGCTGTAAGCCCATCCCGCTCCTGCCAGGGCATATCCCCCGGCCAGAACTCCTGATAAGCCGCTTAATGAAATAAATTTTGAAGAACGCTCCATCAGGTCCCGGATCGAGCTTAATTCTACATAAATATCCTTTTCTTGCATAAGAAAGTACTTTGTAATTCAAAGTTGAAAAAATTAAAGCAATAATCCAAGGCTTGCTGAAATTATTTTTTTAAAACGGCTGATACGGGATAGAACCGGGTATTCTGTATCCGGGCAGAAAGGCTGAATGGAATAAAACAACAAAGCCTTCCGGGCTGGGAAGGCTTTGTACTCGGGGCGGGAATCGAACCCGCACGACCTGTAAGGGTCACGGGATTTTAAGTCCCGCGTGTCTACCAGTTCCACCACCCGAGCATTCACTTGTAAAAAAAATCCCCTCCATAGGAGAGGATCTTGTGGAGCGAAAGACGAGATTCGAACTCGCGACCCCGACC
>CALNCF010000342.1 GCA_937875035.1 uncultured Sphingobacteriaceae bacterium
GCTGTACCGGCGTTCTCATTTACATTTTGTACGGCAGTTGTAAAGCGTACCTTAGGGTTCACTACTACGTTGTTCAACGGGGTTACCGAAGCCCATGACTGGCCAACCATTAACGCGCCGAACCGGAGTCCCACGCTGTTTGCAAGCGTACCCTGGCGTAAGGCCACGGTTCCGATACCGGCTGTTGCAATGTCCGCTTCACCTACAACGGCTGAAGCTGAAGCAGTTGGCTCTGTGCCACCCAGGGTCGGGTTCACGAAGATCGATACCAGGTCGTTTGTAGCGCCGGAAACGATGCTGTATTTTACAACAACCAGCATTGTGGTTCCGAATGAATAAACGGTCGGATCATAGTTGGCTGAAGCGGTCGCTTTGGAAATACCGATCTGGAAACCTGCGCCGTTCGGCTTGATGAATACACGGCCTTTGAAGTCGGTCGCGATCGGGTTCGGGCCAAGGTGGAAGAAATAATCGCCACTTGCTTTAACCGAATCTACTTTGATCAGGAATGACGCGTAAACAGAACCTGAGGTGATCGCTGATGAAGTAAACACCCTGTTCACATCCTCGCCTGTAGGGCGAAGCACTACCGAGTTACCGCTGCCGGATAAGGTATGGCCGGTATAGGTAAGGGCAGGTGTTTCTGTGAAGATCTGGTTCAGGGTAGATACGGTCGGGGTTGGTGTCCATCCCTGCGCGTTCAGCAGTGTACCGGGAGTACCTGCGAAATTATCCGTAAATAATGGTGTGTTGCTCACGGCAGGTGTTACGGTAATAACTCCCGACATGCCTACTCCGCCTGCTGCACCATGTGCCGTACAAAAATAAGGCACTGTACCTGCTGCGGTCATTTTTACTTTGTAAACCGTGGTTGCAGGCGAAAGCCCGTCCAGGTTTTGTAACGGAATGGTAGTTCCGTCATCCGATTGTGTAGGATGGTTTCCTGCTACCCACTGGAACAACACCGTGTCGCCAACGGTACAGGATACTGTCGCGGGAGCGTAATTGCTTCCGCCTTGTCCTACCAGAATTGTCACTGTATTTTGTGCTGATACCGCGAATGGCATCAGTCCTAATACCGCAACAAGCGCTTTGAACATGTACTTTTTAATCATGTGTTATTTGTTTTTGATTTGGTTTCAAACTAAACTATTTACTGCTTAAAATGTTAAGGTAACAAATATAGATATTTCAATATAAACAAATTGTTAACTCCCGGGAATGTTAATAATTAGCTTTTATTTGTGAATTCTGTACATTTGCGTTTAAACATGGAAGCATTAGGACAATCGATAGAAGTGATCATCGGGGACGTTCATCTCGATGCCCGTTTGAGGGAAATAGCCCGTAAAGTACAGTCCGGGGAGCGCATCAGTACCGATGAGGGGATCTACCTCTATGAAAAAGGAGAACTGGCTTACCTGGGCAGCCTTGCCAATCATGTAAGGGAGCGTAAAAACGGGAACTACACTTATTTCAACCGTAATTTTCATATTGAGCCGACCAATCTATGTGTCTTTACCTGCAAGTTCTGCTCGTATTCGCGCCTGCTGAAACAGGCCGACGACGGGTGGGTGCTGAGCAAGGAGCAGATGCTGGATATGGTAAGGGCCTACCAGGATCAGCCTGTTACAGAGGTACATATTGTAGGAGGGGTGCATCCCAAGCTTACGCTGGAATTCTTTACCGATCTGCTGAAAGAGATCCATGCCATCCGCCCCGACCTGCATATCAAGGGCTTTACAGCCGTTGAATATGAATACATGTTCCGTAAGGCAAAGGTGTCTGTTGAAGAGGGCATGCGGATCATGATCGAAGCCGGACTTCAATCCATACCGGGAGGTGGCGCCGAAATTTTCGACGAAACCCTGCGCGCGGAGATCTGCGGCGACAAGTGTACTTCGGCCGAATGGCTGGAGATCCACGAGGCCGCGCACCGCCAGGGCCTGAAATCGAACGCGACCATGCTATATGGTCATATTGAGCAGTTTCATCACCGGATCGACCATATGAACCGCCTGCGCGAGATGCAGGATCGGACCGGTGGATACAATACCTTTATTCCCCTGAAATTCAGGAACGGACAGAACGAGATGTCGCATGTGCCGGAGGTTTCCATTATTGAGGATCTCCGCAATTATGCCGTGAGCCGGATCTTCCTGGATAATTTTGATCACATCAAGGCTTACTGGCCGATGATCGGCCGTTCAACGGCGCAGATCTCCCTGTCTTTCGGCGTGGATGATATCGATGGTACGATCGATGATTCCACCAAGATCTATTCGATGGCAGGAGCAGAGGAGCAGGTTCCGAAGCTGAGCACGAAGCAGCTGGTCGAGCTGATCAAGCAGGCGGGTCGTCACCCGATCGAAAGAGATACCCTTTATAATGTCATCACCGATTATAATGAATATGAGTTCAGCGAGGAAGCTCCTGAGGATCCGTTCATTTCGTTGCCGGTGATGAAAAATTAAGCGCATATGCTTTACCAGAAGGAACTATATATTATCCGTCACGGAGAAACCGATTTCAACCGCCGGGGAATTGTGCAGGGGCGCGGAGTGAACTCCGACCTGAACCATACCGGCAGGCAGCAGGCGGAATCCTTTTGCAAAGCCTATCACCATGTTCCCTTCGATAAAGTATATACCTCTACCCTGAAGCGTACGCATCAGACGGTCGACTGCTTTATCCGTAAAGATATTCCCTGGGAACAATTACCGGGACTGGATGAGCTCGACTGGGGTGTGAACGAGGGACGTGTGGCTTCTATGGATATGAAGAGCGACTTCTACCGCCTTACCCAGGACTGGATGAAGGGTGAGCTTCACCGGAAGTTCGAGAACGGGGAGAGTCCGCTGGATGTGAACCTGCGTCAGCGGGATGCCCTGGAATATATTCTTTCCAAGGAAGAAGAGCGTATAGTGCTCATCTGTATGCATGGCCGGGCCATGCGTTTGCTATTATGTCACCTGATGGGCGAGGACCTCTGCCGGATGGATTCCTATCCTCATGCGAATGTGTCCTTGTACCGCCTGCGTTTCGACGGCTCCCGCTTTGAGCTGCTCGACGCCAATAATACCGATCATTTTCATGCCTGAAATTAAAGTCTCTATTGTTTCCTACCTCAATTCCAAGCCCTTTGTATATGGCTTGAAGCATGCCGCGCTGATCAAGGACATTTTATTGTCGGAAGACATCCCTTCGGATTGCGCCCGTAAGCTGATCGAAGAGGAGGTACAGCTTGGCCTGGTTCCGGCTACCGTGATCCCCCTTGTTCCGAACGCGCGCATCATTGCTGATTATTGTATCGGCGCCGTAGGCGAGGTAGACTCGGTATTCGTATTCAGTAACCAGCCGGTGGATGAATTGCATACCATTTACCTCGACCGGCATTCGCGTACATCGAACAACCTGGCGCGTGTGCTGGCAAGACATTACTGGAAGGTGAGCCCTGAGTTTAAAACACGAACGGAGGATTTTATCGAGCTGAAAGCGGGCGAGGGCATGGTGCTGATCGGCGATCGTACCTTCGGACAAAAGGGGAAATACGCGTACGTGTACGACCTGTCGGGAGAATGGATGAAGCTTACCGGATTGCCCTTTGTATTTGCGGCCTGGGTAGCCAATACGGATCTGCCTTCATCTTTTATTACTTCATTTAACGAAGCCCTTAAAGACGGGCTGGATCACCGGCAGGAGGTCATCTCGTTTGAAAAGCGCGCGGATTTCGACGTAGCCGACTATCTTTTACATAAGCTGGATTATACCCTCGACGCGGAAAAACGAAAAGGGCTCGAACTGTATCTTTTGTACTGCGCTTCCCTATAAGCGTTCCAACACTTTACGGATCAGCTTTTCCATCTCTTGACCGGGTTCTTTGCTGAATGTCTCGTTCACCCGGTTTGCCAGGATGAGCGAAACCGAGCAGGCCCTGTGCCCGAACAGCTTGGCCATACCAAGGATGCCGGCTGTTTCCATCTCGAAATTAGTTACCCGTTTCCCTTCATGGTCGATCTTCCGCAGCCTGTTCAGGATGTGGTGGGAGGTTTGCGCGCGCAGCTCTCTTCCCTGTGGGGCATAGAACCCCTGGCAGGTAGCGGTCAGGCCGGGAATCATGTCGAAGGCGACACGGCTGGCCAGACTTGCGGAGCCCTTTACCACGTAGGGGTGCAGGAAATGGAATTCGGGTTGCAGGATATCCTGCACATACCGTTGCATGGCTTTTTCTTCTTCGTCGAATTCAGGACAGTAGAAATTCATCAGACCTTCCAGCCCGATGGCCTGTTCGGAAAAGAGGTGAGCGTTCAATGGAATCTCTTCGCGCAGGGTACCGGAAGTTCCGATGCGGATAATGTCCAGCACTCTTTTTTCAGTCCTGACTTCGCGGGTACGGAGGTCGATGTTGGCGAGCGCGTCAAGCTCGTTGAGCACAATATCAATATTGTCGGTGCCGATGCCTGTAGACAGTACCGTGATGCGCCGGGCGCCGATATACCCGGTATGGGTGATGAATTCCCGTTTGCCCTTGCGCAGCTCTACCCGGTCGAAATACCTGGAGACTTCGGCTACCCGTTCAGGATCGCCTACCGTAATGATCGTATCGGCAATATCTTCCGGTAAAAGATTTAAATGATACATACTACCATCCTGATTAAGAACCAATTCTGATTCCGGGATCACCTTGCTGATATTTGTCATGTTTCAAACTTATTCATTTATCTACTTTTGAGGAAATGATTGGACCTATTTTTGCAGGGATCCTCAAAATATTACTATCTTCACCCGATTAACCAACTCAGACTCAAACAACCAATCTCTTTCGTTTATGTACAAGAAATTCGATCGCATACTGGTACCTCTCGACCTCTCGGAAACTTCGCTGATCGCATTGGATCACGCTGTTTTTATCGCCAGGCACTTCAAATCAGAGATCACGCTGCTGCATGTTCATGAGACCAAGAACTTCACCGGCGTATTGCGCGGGTTGTTGTTCCAGTCATCAGGACAGGAGAAGCAGGTGATCGACAAGATCGAGGAGAAGATCCAGGCTGTTGCCGACGACCTGATCCAGAAATGGAACCTTCGTGTGAAATGCGTGTTCCTGGAAGGAACGGTTTATACGCAAATCCTGAATCATGCCAAGGAAATGGATGCGGGCGTGATCGTATTGGGTACGCATGGAACCAAGGGCGTTGAGAACTTCATCGGCGGCTCGAACACGTTCCGCGTGGTGAACTCTGCCAAATGCCCGGTGCTGACCGTGCACCAGCAAACCGGTAACAAAGGGATAAAGGATGTAATTCTTCCGCTCGACAGCTCCAGGGATACCCGCGAGAAGGTAGACGACGCGATCTATATCGCGAAGAGCTTCGGCTCGACCATTCATATTATTTCGGTATCTACTTCTACCGACGAGCAGGTGCTGAACCGCCTGCGGATCGTGGCGCGCCAGGTACAGAGCTATATTGAAGAGGACCGGATCCCTTGCACGAATGAGTTCGTAACAGGTAAGAACCTGACTACCCTCACGCTCGACTACGCGAAGAAAGTAGACGCCGACCTGATCGTGATCATGACCGAGCAGGAGTCGACCGCCGGTTTCCTGGCAGGCCCGTATTCTCAGCAGATGATCAACCAGTCGACCATTCCTATTATCAGCGTGAAACCAAAAGAGAAGGATACGGAGTTTGTTACTCCTTATTAATATAATTAAAGGGTACGGAGAAAGCTTAGTGTTAAGCCTTCGGTCTTGGAAAGCGAATCTACAGTTTCTGTGATTCGCTTTTTTCGTATAGCGATCTCCATGCTGCACTGCAGGTCGAACTGCTGCGATCGTACTTCGAGTCCTTTCTCCTTGATCACTTTCATCACTTCGTTCATCTGTAAATAGCCGAAGTCGATACGGTACAGGTCGTATACGATCTTCTCGATGATCTCTGCCTGCGCGATGGCTTCGAGCGTGGCGTTTTTATAGGCATTGATCAGCCCCGGAACACCCAGAAGGGTTCCTCCGAAATAACGCACCACTACGACCATGATATTGCTCAGGTCCTTGGATAACAATTGATTGTAAATAGGTCTGCCAGCCGTTCCGGAGGGTTCTCCGTCATCGTTGATGCGGTATTGCAGCTTATCCGCACCCAGGCGGTAGGCATAGCAGTGATGCCGGGCATTGAAGTGCTCCTTGCGTAATTCCTGCAGGCGTTGCCTGATCTCTTCTTCCGATTCTACCGGGTAGGCAAAGCCAATGAATTTGCTTCCCCGGTCTTTAAAGATGCCCTCGGAGGGTGCGGCAATGGTGAGGTAGGTATCGTCGAACAGCATAGGTATCAGGAAAAGGAGATCAGTAAAATAGAAAGGATAGCGATGATGATGCCCAACTGGTTCACACGGTTGATCTTTTCGTTGAACAGGAGCCAGGCAACCCCCGCGGTGAAGATGATCACCCCGATATTATTGATGGGGAAGACCACCGAGCTTTCAATGTGATCGAGCGAGAGGGCTTTCATGAGGAACCAGGTCGAGCTGAAGTTGAAGAGCCCGAGGCAGATGCCACCCAGCATATTCTTCCACTCAAAAGCCGTTCTTTTGAAGAGCAGGCTGAGGAGCCCGGCACAACCCGCAGCGCCGAAGATACAGGTCAGCAGCAGGTTGAGCTCTGCCGTGCGCGCGTATTCTTCCTGGGTATATTTAATGGCGGTATCGACCAGGCCGCTCCCGAGGAAGATCAGGAAGGGATACACCCAGGCATGTTTCACCGGGGTATGCGAATGCTTGTCTTCCTTCTTACGGGAGCTGAACCATACGGCCAGCAAAGCCAGCACGATGCCCGCGATCTTGATGATGCCCAGGCTTTCCCCGAAATACCAGATGGTGAAGCCCACAGGAATGACCATCGACATTTTCTGGGCCACCGACACCGGGGTTAAGCCTACCTTGGTCACGGCGTAGCCCACCAGGTTAAACGCACTGATAAAGGTAAGCCCGAAGAGGAGCGTATACGGGAACCAGGGCTCCTGTACAAAGCGAAGACCGGTAAAGCTCTGCGGACTTAAAACTATGCCGCACAGGGCTGCTGAAAAATAATTAAAGATGATTGCCTGGGATGCGTTGATCCGGTAACGCTCAAATACTTTGAACAGGATAACGAGGAAGGAAGAAAGCAGGATGCTGATAAGAATATAGATCATGCGGATGGGTTTCTGTAGATCTGCAGGCGATCATCTTCTACGAAGGTATCCGGCAGCTGTTGTGAGGCGGGCAATACCGGGGCCGACAGTCCTGCGTGAAGCGGCTTTGGCGTGCTGAACACCCTGGCCTCATCCCATAAGTTATGCCTGATGAATTCATTCAGCGTATGAGCTCCTCCCTCGACAATAAGCGACTGGATCCCCTTCAGGTAGAGCTGGTAAGCAATGAGCTGCGGAACATACCCGTAGAAATCGATCTGTACAAAAGTAAGCTGTTCCTGCACCGCTGTCTTATGCTCGTTGAAAACGATGGTCGGCTGCGATTGATCGAAAAGATGTAATCCGGGCGACAGGCTGAGATGACGGTCGATAACGAGGCGCAGGGGATTCCTGCCGTTCCAGAGCCGGGTATCGAGCCTGGGGTTATCCTTCGCGGCTGTTTGGGTGCCTACGAGTATGGCTTGCTCTTCCGAGCGCCATTTGTGCACCAGCTTACGGGAGGTCGGGGAGCTGAGCCAGTAAGGCTCCTTATTTTCAGGAGCGATAAATCCATCGGCGCTTTCAGCCCATTTCAATATGATATAAGGGCGTTGTTTCCGGTGATAGGTGAAGAAGCGTTTATTGAGCTCATCGCATGCCTCTTTCAATATGCCGGTATGTACGCGGATGCCTGCCGCGGTCAGCTTTTCGATCCCCTTGCCGTTTACCTGCTCAAAGGGGTCGATGCTTCCTATATATACTTCAGGTACCTGGTGTTTGATAATGAGGTCGGCGCAGGGAGGAGTCTTGCCCTGGTGTGCGCAGGGTTCGAGGGTAACGAACAGTTGAGAACGCCGGAGCAGCTCTGCTGCATTTGCATAACGTTCAGTCACCTGGTTAATGGCATTCACCTCGGCATGAGCCTGCCCGTAATGTTCATGGTAACCCTCGCCAATGATCTGCTCATCGCAAACGATCACCGCGCCTACCATGGGGTTGGGCGCGGTTTGCCCGAGGGCATCCGAAGCCAGCTCCAGGGCTCTTCGCATATATGTTTCTGCGGTATTCAAGCCTCAAAAATAGCTTTTTTTATTAGTTTTGGATCATGTTTTCAAGGATCAAAACCATTCGCCAGGCCTACGACCAGTTCGCCGCTATGTTGCAGCAGAGATACGATGAGCATGAGGCGCGAAGCATTACAGGGCTTGTGTTTGAAGAGGTGCTGGGCTTTGATACCATCCGCCTGATCACTGATGATAAAGAGCTGTTGCCCGCCTCTTATTTTGAGCAGCTCGACCTGCTGCTTCACCAGCTGATGGAATACAAGCCGGTACAGTATGTATTGGGCAAGGCTTTTTTTTATGGCCTGGTTTTCCGGGTGAACGAGCAGGTGCTGATCCCTCGCCCGGAAACCGAGGAACTGGTGCAATGGATCCTGCAAGACCTGGAACGCGATCCCCGCAAGGGCCTCCGCCTGCTCGACATCGGTACGGGCAGCGGCTGTATTCCCGTAACCATTAAAAAGAACAGTCCCGGCACAAGGGTGCATACCCTTGATGTATCGCCGGGTGCATTAAGAACCGCGGCTGAGAATGCCCGCCGGATCGGGGTGGATGTTCATTTTACAGAGGCTGATATTTTACAGACCGATACCTTTGATTTCGCTCCGCTGGATGTGATCGTCAGCAACCCGCCCTATGTACGTCATTCAGAGAAAGCAACGATGGGAAGGAACGTGCTGGATTATGAGCCTCACCTGGCTTTGTTCGTGGACGATGAAGACGCCCTGCTTTTTTATGAGCGCATCGCGGATGTAGCCCTAAAAAACCTGGCGCCCATGGGAGCGCTATACCTCGAGATCAATGAAGCGAAAGGGGAGGAAGTGGTGGAGATGCTTGGCCGCAAAGGCTTTACCCGTGTGGAATTGCGGCAGGACCTGCCGGGTAAGGACCGTATGGTGAAAGCGCGGATCAGCTGATCAGGCTTCGACCTTGCGTTCTCTTTTTCGTTTGGCTCTCGGATGAAATTCCTGGATGGTAGCCTTCAGGTAAGTGCGGTCGAGATGGGTATAGATCTCGGTGGTGGTGATGGATTCGTGACCGAGCATTTCCTGTACCGCGCGAAGGTCGGCTCCGCCTTCTACCAAATGCGTAGCGAAAGAGTGGCGGAAGGTGTGCGGACTGATCTTCTTACGGATGCCTGCTTTCAGGGCCAGGTCTTTAATGATGGTGAATACCATGACACGGCTGAGCCTGCTTCCGCGCCTGCCCAGAAACAGCATGTCTTCTTCTCCTTTTTTTACAGGGGTATGCACACGCACCTGGTCTTTGTAGATCCGGATGTATTTCTTGGCCGTATCGCCGATCGGTACGAGCCTTTCCTTGTTTCCCTTTCCCGTCACCTTAATGAAATCGATGTCGAGATACAGGTTGGATGCCTGTAAGTTGACCAGCTCGCTGACGCGCAATCCGCAGGCATACAATGTTTCGAGCATGGCCTTGTTGCGCTGGCCCTCGGGTGTAGAAAGGTCGATATGATCGATCAGCAGGTTCACTTCGTCGACACTTAACGTATCGGGAAGCTTGCGGCCGGTCTTGGGTGCTTCTACGAGCGAAACAGGATCTTTCTTCAGCACATCTTCCATCATCAGGTATTTATAAAATGCCTTGATGCCCGACAGGATGCGCGACTGCGAGGTAGCGGTCATGCCCAGCTCATTGATCCATACGAGGAAATCTTTTATATCTTTGGTGGTGACTTGCAATGGGCCGGTATGGCGTTGGCAGTATTCGAAATACTGAACCAGCTTATCCAGGTCGTGCACATAAGCCTCTATCGAATTCCTTGATAAGGAGCGTTCGAGCTTGAGGTATGATTTAAATCCTTTTTTGGCTGATATCCAATCCATTCTATGAAGATAGCAATTATTAACGGTCCAAATCTAAATCTTTTAGGCCAAAGAGAACCGGGTATTTATGGCGGGCTGGATTTTGATACATTCTTTCTTTCGCTGCGCGGGAAATACAGCATTGCCGAGCTGGATCTTTACCAGAGCAATGTGGAGGGTGAGCTGATCAACCGTTTGCACGAGGTCGGTTTCTCGTACGACGGCATCATTCTGAACGCGGGAGGATATACGCATACATCGGTGGCCATTGCCGATGCGGTGGCTGCGCTCGATACGCCCGTGGTCGAAGTGCATATCTCGAATGTGTATGCCCGCGAAGAGTTTCGCCATGTTTCCCTGATGGCGCGTCATTGCAAGGGAGTGATCAGCGGCTTCGGACTCCACTCGTACCAGCTGGCCTTGGAGAGCTTCTTTCTATAAGAAATCTTTCGGGTCGAGCTCGGAAAATGTTTTCTTCTTACGGATGTAATAATCGAACACGATGCTGCGATCGTACAGGCCGGTATTGTTTGGCTTGTTGTAGAGCTTGATCAGTGTTCTGCGTTTGTTGATCCATTTTTTCTGCGTCACCAGGAAATGGTAATGTGCCTTGTTAATGGCGAAGGCATGCTTGAGCTTTCCTTCAAACAGGAATTTGAACCAGGCCGCGAGATCGAGGAAATGACGGATGAAGATGATGCCGAACGCTTTGTGGAAGGGCAGATTCTTACGCAGCATGATCAGGTTGTTACGGAAGTTCAGGTAGGTTTTGCGTGGGTTGTTCTGCTCCAGTGTTCCGCCGCCCAGGTGATATACTACAGACTCCGGGCAGATCATCACCTTGTATCCCATATTCTTTACTCTCCAGCAGAGGTCGATCTCTTCCATGTGCGCGAAAAAGTCGCCGTCGAGTCCGCCCGATCGGTGATAGAGCCCGGAACGGATCATAAGCGCGGCGCCCGATGCCCAGAATATCTCTTCATGACCGTTGTATTGTCCATTGTCGGTTTCGGTATGATCGAAGATGCGGCCACGGCAAAAGGGGTACCCGAAAATATCAAGGAAACCTCCGGCAGCGCCGGCATATTCGAACTTTTCTTTTTCCCGGTAGCTGAGCAGGAGCGGCTGGCAGATGCCGATGCGCTCATCGCCCTGCATCATCCCAACCAAAGGTTCGAGCCATCCGGGTGTTACTTCCACATCAGAATTCAGCAGCACGAAGTAGTCGGCTTCCACACGGTTCAGCACCTGGTTGTAGCCTTCCGCATACCCGTAGTTGGAGGCATTCTCCAGTATCTTGATCTGGGGATATTGTTCTTTCAGGAATGCGATGGAATCATCTTTCGACGCATTGTCGCCGATAATGAGCTCCATGTTCGGATAGGTGGTAGCACATACCGATGGCAGGAACTGTTCGAGCAATTGCCTGCCGTTCCAGTTCAATATAACAACGGCTACTTTGGGGGGGTGACTGCGATCCATTTACACGTTAAATTTAATTTTCTGGTCTGCTGTAGGCTGATGCTTCCACCTGCGATGCGACCATAGCCAATCTTCCGGCTTTTGCCTGATCCTGTTTTCCAGGTAGCGTACATGCCGTTCGGTCAGCTCATATTCGGCAAGCTGCGAAGGGTCTTCTGCAAGGGGTACTATTTCCAATTCATAATAGCCTCTTTTT
>CALNCF010000343.1 GCA_937875035.1 uncultured Sphingobacteriaceae bacterium
TTTAAATAACCTTAAACTAAACCACCAACTGCGGAAAGCTTATTAGAGTTTAAATAATATTAAACTAAAACACCAACTGCGGCGGAAAAACAAAAACCCCAACGCTACCGTTGGGGTTTTTATAATTTCAAAAAAGAACTTATCCAAAAAGCTCGGGTTGATTATCGTCTGCTTTTGTTTTTATCCATTCCATTTGCACCGACTTACTAAAATCAAGCAGCTTGGCGCCTACGGTTTTGTAACCGGTTACTTCTGTTACCTTCGAAATTTTAAACTTCGCTTTACGCACCTGATCGCCTCTTCCACTCTGAACCGATAATACTGGTTCTGCATCGGTGCTAACAGCTTCCACATAATTGCCATCGCCTTCTTTTATATACAAAAACTTATTCTTCAGTGTGGACGTTTCAATCTTGAATCGCTTCACATTGAATTGTAAATTCTTCTTGTCGAGATAAATGGCTGATATTACCGCCTCAGGATCGAACTTTTCGATCAACAGAATACTTTCAGGATCCAAACGCTGTGTCATCTCCTGATCGGTGATCATATAATAACCATCCTTATAAAGAATGATTATACGATCCTCGGCTTCAAAACTGCCCAACAACTGTCCTTTGCCATCGGTATTTAAGCGGCCAAACTTATCATCAAACCACAACTGCTTCCCGCTTAAAGTGGCCCGTCCTGCTTCTTTAAATTTTACCGACTTAATGGGATACTTCGTTACCTGATTTCCCATGCTACTGCGCCCTTTGATGGCCAGTTCTTCAAAATAAAAATCAAATTCTTTATTACGGGCAGTAGATCCCGGAGTAAGCAGGATTTTTACTACCTCTGCCTCTCCATTTGGATTCACGGTCAGGTACTGCACTTTACTCTTTGCATCACCTTTGGTAAGATCATACTCTTTATCGCGGGTAATACCGGTTACATTAAAGCGCTTAGCATAACTCATTCCGGTAGCTCCGTCGGAATAAATCATATTGTAAGTAGTGCGGTCATCATTCTTTTGAAATACTGCCGCATGCAGAATGTCCTTACCAATAAATACTTTATCCTGCACCTTCACCACTTTCATGATTCCGCGCCTGGTGATCACGATGATATCGTCCAGGTCAGAACATTCAAACAAGAGCTCGTCTTTCTTAAGACCTGTACCAATAAAGCCTTCTGATTTATTTATAAACAATTTGGTATTTGCAATAGCCACATGTTTGGCTTCAATTACCTCAAATTGTTTGATCTCTGTTTTACGCTCTTTGCCTTTACCGTATTTTTTCAACAGGTTTTCATAATAGGCAATAGCATATTCAGTTAAATTCGCCAGATCGTGTTTAACAGCTTTAATATCGCTTTCTAACCCCTTGATTTGAGCGTTCAGTTCATCGATATCCAATTTATAGATACGACGTACAGGCTTCTCGGTTAGTTTCACCAGATCCTCGCGGGTGATGTCGCGACGTAATTGTTTTTTGAAAGGGTTAAAAGCCTTGTCAATTGAGTCAAGTACTTTATCCCATGTCTCATGTTTCTTCTCGAGTTCCTTATAGATTTTTTCTTCAAAGAATATTTTCTCTAAAGAAGTATAATGCCATTTTTCCTGAAGCTCTGCTAATCTAATCTGCAGTTCTTTTTCCAGAAGGTTGCGCGTATTATCAGCCGAAAAACGAAGCAATTCCTGCACATCCATAAAGCGGGGCTTCATGTCTACGATCACGCAGGCGTTTGGAGAAATGCTGGTTTCGCAATCGGTGAATTTATATAAGGCATCGATAGTAATATCGGGAGAAATACCAGG
>CALNCF010000344.1 GCA_937875035.1 uncultured Sphingobacteriaceae bacterium
TTATGTGTTCGACATGGCTGTTGCCGATCTTTTCAAGAACGAAACGAACGCCATCGAGCTGATCAAGAGCAAAGAGGTGCTGGCCTGCCTGGAAACTGCGACCGATAAATGCGAAGATGTGGCCAACGTAATGGAATCTATAGTGGTTAAACACGCTTAATTAATTAAACTTAATTCGTAGTATCAATTCATTATGGGTTTAACGCTTCTCATTGTGGTCATTGGATTAGCCCTGATCTTCGATTATATCAACGGTTTTCATGATGCCGCAAACTCCATTGCAACAGTCGTTTCCACCAAAGTACTAACCCCTTTCCAGGCGGTGGTATGGGCGGCTTTCTTTAACTTTTTAGCTTACTGGATCTTTCACCTGAACGTAGCCGATACAGTGGCGAAAACGGCCAATACCATGCAGATCAACCTCGTGGTGATCCTGGCAGGTGTGCTGGCCGCAATCTGCTGGAACCTGCTGACCTGGTGGCTGGGTATTCCCTCCAGCTCGTCGCACACGCTGATCGGCGGTTTCGCCGGCGCGGCTATTGCGCATGGCGGCTTTTCCGTAGTGAACCTGACGGTGATCGGTAAAGTTGCGGCTTTCATCTTCATTGCCCCGATCGTGGGGATGATCATGGCTTATATCATTACGATCATCATTGTCAATATATGCAGGTATGCCGTCCCCAGCAAGGCGGAAAAATGGTTTAAGCGTTTACAGCTGGTTTCTTCCGCGCTGTTCAGCTTAGGTCACGGTGGTAACGATGCGCAGAAGGTAATGGGTATTATCGCCGCCGCGATCGTTGTATACCTGAAAGATGCGCACATTGGTATGGGAGATATCCCGCACTGGCTGCATGTGAATTATGAAGTGATCAACGGAAGCGTCAAGATCCATCATATACCGAACTGGGTTCCCCTGGCCTGCTACTCGGCCATTGCTGCAGGTACGATGTCGGGCGGATGGAAGATCGTGAAGACCATGGGCTCCAAGATCACGAAGGTTACTCCATTAGAGGGTGTGGCTGCGGAAACTGCGGGTGCGGTGACGCTTTTCATGACCGAGCACTTCAAGATCCCTGTATCTACCACGCATACCATTACCGGTTCCATTATCGGGGTGGGATTGTCTAAGCGGATCTCTGCGGTAAGATGGGGTGTTACGATCAGCCTGCTGTGGGCATGGGTGCTGACCATACCGGTTTCTGCTACCCTGGCTGCAATCCTTTATTATGTCCTGAGCATATTTATTCATTAAGAAAACAAGATCATATATAAACAAGAGGCCCGGCTGAATTCAGCCGGGCCTCTTTGCTTGTTGTGCCTTTACGCTTGGAGCTGTTCCTTATTTAAATAATTCGTCCATGGTTTGCACCGCTACGAAATGATAATTCGGACGGGCTTTCTGGTAGATCGCTTCTCCCATCCGGCGGCCTTCCTGTGTTTTGCTCAGCTCCTTGTACAGAGGGGTGAGGAATTTCCGGCGGCCTACATGTACGAGGAATTCTTCCATAGCCGGGTATGCTGCTTCATAACGATGCGGTACGACGTGCATAAACCATGCGAACAGGATCTCGCTGTTCCCGGAAGTTGTAAAATGAAAGGCTTCGTCAAGCTCTTTCATCTTATCCAGGGAGATATCAGCAGGGAGCAGGCGGATAAAATGCAGCCATTCGTGTGTGCTCCAGTTGTTGGTTTGTAAGCTCTTTGCCGGAGTTCCTTGTGCGAAATCGGCCAGAGTCTGATCTACCGCGTCGAAACGGGCAGAGGTAAACTTCGGACAATTAGCAGGGATACCAGGTTCGAAGATCCATTTGTTGATCTGGATCTTATCGGCAATGGCCTGGTCGCCTTTCACCAGCTCCTTGTTGTAATATTCGAGGAAGAGCTCGGTGGTCATCGGCTTGAAGGCATTCTCGGTAAAGTATTTCTTCAGGAAAGCATCGAATGCCGGGCGGCCTACGGTTTGCTCCATCAGCAGCAATAAGCAGCATCCCTTTTCATAGGCGATATCCGACATACCATCGTCCGGGTCGCGACCATCCAGGTCTAATTTCAGGCGGGTATCAGGGTTGTCCTTTCCATATTCGTTCACGGTTTCCACCAGGTCCTGGTAACCCAGTACCTGTAACATGTCTGCATACGATCTGCCCTCGATAGATTCCATAATGCGACGCTCGAAATACACGGTAAAGCCCTCGTTCAGCCAGAAGTCGTTCCAGTTGGAATTGGTAACGAGGTTGCCTGACC
>CALNCF010000345.1 GCA_937875035.1 uncultured Sphingobacteriaceae bacterium
CGAAGCAAAAGACCGTTACGGAAGATGAGCAGAAGAAAAAGCAGCTCAAAAAGATGAACCAGGAGCTCGAAAAGCTGGAAGCACGGATGTCGGAGCTGGAAATAAGCATCGCGGAAACAGAGAAAGAGCTGGCTATGGAAACGGTATATTCGGATAAGAGCAAACTGAACGAGGTAAATACGCGTTACGAAGAAGTGAAGAAAAACCAGGCAGAGGTTTCGGCCGCCTGGGAGAAGCTGCCGGGGGCCGCCACGCGCAAAAAGATGCGCAGCAGATCAATGCGGTCCATGCCAAACCTGCAGACATCATGACGCTGAGCGCAGGTTAAGCATTCGGCAGGCTCCGGGTGAGGAATGGTAGCAACTTAAATTATACAGGTATGAAAAAATGTATGCTATGGGTATTGATCTGTTTGTGCCAGGGAGCCTATGCACAGCGCTACGAGGATAAAGTATATTTCAGCTCGATCCATACGGTGCTGCTCTATAACATGAACGAAGAGCAGTCTTTCCCGGTGATTGGTCTGAACTCTTCTGAGAAATTGCTCTTAGCTTTCGACGATCTTTCGGACGATACCAAGAACCTGTATTATACCATTGAGCATTGCACTGCCGACTGGAACAGCTCAGGCCTGATCCAGAACCAGTACCTGGATGGCTTTGCCGATAACCCGATCATCGACTATAAGTTTTCCTTCAATACCTTTCAGCGTTATACGCATTACGAGATCAGCTTCCCGAACGAGCAGGTAAGCCTGCTGCTTTCGGGTAATTACGTGATCAAGGTGTTCGCCGACAATGATCACGACCGCCTGGTCTTAACCCGTCGCTTTATGGTGATCGACAACCGGCTCGGTATCGATGTTTCCTTTAACCGTTCGCCGGTGATCAACGACCGTAACAAGAAGCAGAAGCTGGATTTCATTATTAATTACGGCGATGTGCGCATCAACAATCCTTTTGATGAAATCAAGGTGATGGTCTTGCAGAATTACCGCTGGGATAATGCCTTGTATAATACGCGCCCTTCCTTTGTACGTGCCAGTCAACTCGAGTATAACCATGTAGACGCGAACATATTCGACGGGGGAAACGAGTTCCGCCGTTTCGATATGCGCAGTGTGCGTTTCCTGACGGAACGCGTGGTGAAGATCGATGAGGATAAAACAGGCTACCAGGTGTACATACAGGAAGACCGCAGCCGTAAGTCGGATCGTTTTATCACGGATATCGATATGAACGGGAACTTTTACATCCGCAGAAGGGAAGGGAATAACCCTTCGCTCGACGCGGATTATTTCACGGCGAACTTCCGCCTCAACATGAACGGCTATTCCGCCCTGGGCGATTATTATGTGATCGGGAAGTTTAACGACTGGATACGATGCCGATAACCGGGTGTACACCTGGCAGGCTTACCTGAAACAGGGGGTCTACGATTATGAATATGCCTTTGTGGCAAAGGGTTCCAGGCTGGCCGATTCATCTCCTGTGGAGGGGAGCTTCTTTGAAACCGAAAACCGGTACACGATCCTAGTCTACCAGCGCCAGACGGGCAGCCGTTACGATGAGCTGATCGGCTATAAGGAATCGGTGGCTAACCCGAGATAAATAATTTTTACCGATTTACTTTTTTGCCGTGGGTGCCCTGCGCAGGTGCGCGACCCTGAGCCCTGATTCCGAGTCGGCAATGAGTGCCTGGATGCGTTTGCTGCGTGTGGCTTCCTGCCTGGCGCTGATCACCCACCAGGTAGCCGGCTTACGGTAGGAGGGCGGCTGCGATTCGAAAAATGCCCATGCCTTTTTATTCTTCCTGAACAGCTTCAGCGATGCCTCGTCGAAATGAATATCTCCCTGCTCGAAGGAATATATCTTGGAACGATGGGCCTCCCGCAGCTCGAAAGCCTGAATCCCTTCCGGCATCATGAGGCCTTTGGCCATCAGCTCTTCAGCTTTCTGTATGTTCACCGCGCTCCAGATGCTTTTAGGCTTGCGGGGAGTGAAGCGGATGCTGTACGATTCTGCATCGATCGTTCTCCGTACCCCGTCGATCCAGCCGAAGCAGATGGCCTGGTCTACCGATTCGGGCCAGGTAATGCTCGGCTTGCCTGAATCTTTCTTATAAAAGCCTACCAGCAGCTCTTTCT
>CALNCF010000346.1 GCA_937875035.1 uncultured Sphingobacteriaceae bacterium
CTCTTCCGATCTATTTGACGTTATAATTACTTGATTTCTTTGTGTACAGTCACTTTCTTCAGAACAGGGTTGAACTTCTTAAGCTCTAAACGCTCAGTCGTGTTCTTTTTGTTCTTGGTCGTGATGTAACGTGACATGCCAGGCATGGCACTCTCTTTATGCTCAGTACATTCTAAAATAACCTGTACTCTGTTTCCTTTCTTTGCCATTTTATTCGGATGCTAAAGGGTCAAATTAAATTTTACCGGTTTTCACGAACTTGTTGATACAAGCTGTAATGCCGTTCTTATTGATAGTTCTTAACCTTCAGGGTGATCCACTGATCTTCTTCAGGGATATAAAAACGTTTGGTCTTCAAATTAGGGTAGAATTTACGCTTGGTCTTTGTGTTCGAATTCGAAACATTGAAACCGTTCATGGCGCTCTTTCCTGTTAAATCACATACTCTTGACATGGTAGTATCTTTTTAAAATCGGACTGCAAATATGAGGCTTTATCTCTGTAAAAGAAAATTTATTTGAAAAAATATTTCATAATCATGCCTTTACCGGAACACCTGACCCGGCTGAAAACCTGTTCAATAGGGCTGCCCGGACAGGAAACTCCTCCGAAGGCCCCGTTTTGTGGCGGCAAGGCTGCAAATATAAGCAATCCGGCCCTTTTTTCCGAGTCTTTGCCCGGATATATACATAAATGATTCAATTACTGGTTTGAAGCAGGAAGATTCAGGGATGATTTGTATTTTGAACGGCTTTTACAGCAGGGCACAGATGCTGTTATCAGCCTTTGGGAACATTTAAACAAAAGAAATATGAGTTTTAGAATCAGTTCGATGGAAGAATACCGGGAAGTATACCGGAAAAGTGTGGAGCAGCCGGAAGCGTTCTGGGCAGAGATTGCCGGGAGTTTTTTGTGGAAGAAGAAATGGGACCGAGTCCTGGACTGGAATTTTAAGGAGCCCGACATCCGCTGGTTCTCCGGCGGCACCCTGAATATTACGGAGAATTGCCTCGACCGTCACCTCGAAACGAGAGCTGACCAGCCGGCCATCATCTGGGAACCGAACGATCCCGAAGAGCATCACCGGGTATTGACCTACAGGCAATTGCACCAGAAAGTATGCCTGTTTGCCAATGTATTGAAGAATAACGGCGCGAAAAAAGGCGATCGGATCTGTATTTATATGCCCATGGTGCCTGAACTGGCCATTGCAGTGCTGGCCTGCGCCCGCATCGGCGCGGTCCATTCGGTGGTATTCGGCGGCTTCAGCGCACAGTCCATTGCCGACCGTATCCAGGATGCGCAATGCGAGCTGGTGATCACGGCCGACGGAGGCTTCCGCGGCAACAAGGAAGTACCCCTGAAGAACGTGATCGACGATGCCCTGGTACAATGCCCATCCGTAAGACGGGTGATCGTCCTGACCCGCAACCGCACCCCGGTTTCGATGATCAAAGGGCGTGACGTATGGTGGGAAGATGAGATCAAAAAGGCCGAAACCCTGGGAATGCTTGATTGTCCTGCCGAAGAGATGGATGCTGAAGACATGCTCTTTATCCTGTACACCTCCGGTTCGACCGGTAAGCCTAAAGGGGTGGTTCATACCTGCGGGGGCTATATGGTCTATACCGGTTATACTTTTAAAACGGTATTTCAGTACGAACCGGGTGATGTCCACTTCTGTACGGCCGACATCGGCTGGATCACCGGGCATTCATATATCGTGTACGGACCCCTGTCGCAGGGCGCCACCACCCTGATCTTCGAAGGGGTGCCAACCTGGCCCGATGCCGGGCGTTTCTGGGATGTGGTGGATAAGTTTAAGGTGAATGTGCTCTACACCGCCCCTACAGCGATCCGTTCGCTGATGCAATCCGGCCTGGAGTACGTAGAGGGGCACGACCTTAGCTCGCTGAAAGTATTGGGCTCGGTAGGAGAGCCGATCAACCAAGAAGCCTGGCACTGGTACCATGAGCACATCGGTAAGAAACGCTGCCCGGTGGTAGACACCTGGTGGCAAACGGAAACCGGCGGCATCCTGATCTCACCCATCGCCGGGGTTACCCCGGCTAAGCCCTCTTATGCTACGCTCCCGCTTCCGGGTGTACAGCCGGTGCTGGTGGATGAGAAGGGAGAGGAGATCGAGGGTAACGGAGTGTCGGGTAACCTGTGCATCCGCTTTCCATGGCCGGGAATGCTTCGTACCACCTACGGCGATCACGAGCGTTGCCGTACCAATTATTTTGCTGCGTATGATAACCTGTATTTTACAGGCGACGGCTGCCTGCGCGATGAGGATGGGTATTACCGCATCACCGGCCGGGTAGATGATGTGATCAATGTTTCCGGGCATCGTATCGGCACTGCCGAAGTGGAGAACGCGATCAATATGCATTCTGATGTGATCGAATCGGCGGTGGTAGGCTTCCCGCATGACATCAAAGGGCAGGGCATTTATGCCTTTGTCATCAGCGAGCAGCACCTCAATGATTCCGACCTGACAGCGAAAGATATTGCCATGACGGTGAGCCGTATCATCGGGCCGATCGCCCGCCCCGACAAGATCCAGTTCGTGCCGGGATTGCCTAAGACACGCTCGGGTAAGATCATGCGCCGCATCCTGCGGAAGATCGCCGAAGGCGACCTCGTCAACCTGGGCGATACCAGCACACTGCTCGACCCTTCGGTGGTGGATGAGATCAGGAACGGGCGCATCGCCTGAGTGCCCGAAATAAAAAAGGTTTCGTATTTTCGCACCGATGGAAAACAAGAGACCAGTTATTTTAGTCACCAACGATGACGGTATCACGGCGCCCGGTATTCAGAACCTGGCTTACCTGATGAAAGAATTAGGAGATGTGGTGATCGTCGCACCCGACAGCCCGCAATCGGCTATGGGGCACGCGATCACCATTGCCAAACCCTTGCGTTTAGAGCAGGTAGACCTGTATGATGGCATTGCGTCCTACCAGTGCAGCGGCACCCCTGTCGACTGCGTAAAGCTGGCTGTGAACAAGGTGCTGCACCGTAAGCCCGATCTGCTGGTTTCGGGCATCAATCATGGTTCCAACTCATCCATCAACGTGATCTATTCCGGAACCATGTCTGCCGCCATGGAAGGCGCTATCGAAGGGATTCCATCCATTGGTTTTTCCCTGGGCGATTTCTCGCATGACGCTAACTTCATCCCCGTACAGAAATATGTGCTCGAAATAGCCCGGCAGGTATTGGCCAACGGTCTTCCCCAGGGCTCGCTCCTGAATGTGAATTTCCCTGCGGTTGCCAGCTTCGAAGAATTGCAGGGCATCCGGATCTGCCGCCAGGCCGTAGCCAAATGGCAGGAAGAGTTTGATGAGCGGGTCGATCCGCATAAGCGTAAATACTATTGGCTGACCGGCGAGTTTACCCTGAACGATCCCGGGGAAGATACCGACGAATGGGCGTTGAACAACAACTACGTATCGGTGGTTCCGGTTCAGTTCGACCTGACCGCGTATCATGCTATCCAGGTGCTGAACAGCTGGAAATTCAACCTTTAATCTTTTCAATATAAAATATGAAAGACAAATTTTACCTGGGCTTACTGTATGGCGCTGCGCTGCCTATGCTGGCGTATGTGTTTGGCGGGATGATCCGCAATGCCACAGGTTTCCCGAGAGATGAGTTCTTTTTTTACATCCTGTGCATCGGGGTCAATGTCATCATCTTCCGCATCGCGATCAGCAGGCAATACGATCAGCTGTCGAGAGGGATCCTGTTCAGTACCTTCATATTCGCATTCATCTTTTTCCTTTACTTTTTTAAACAGCATTGAAATATTATCTGATTGCCGGTGAAGCATCAGGCGACCTGCACGGCTCGAACCTGATGAAAGAGATCCTTAAGCAGGATCCGCAGGCGGAGTTCCGTTTCTGGGGTGGAGATCTGATGCAGGAGCAGGGCGGAACCCTCGTACGCCATTACCGCGAGCTTGCCTTTATCGGTTTCGTGGAAGTGCTGGCTAACCTGCGTACCGTGCTGCGTAACCTCCGCCAGTGTAAGAAAGACGTGGAAGCATATCGTCCGGATGTGCTTGTGCTGATCGACTTTCCCGGCTTCAACCTCAAGATCGCGGAGTTTGCGAAGGCGAAGGGGATGAAGGTGTGCTTTTATATTTCACCGAAGATATGGGCATGGAACCAGAAACGTGTGCACCGCATTAAAAAAGCGGTCGACCGCATGCTGTGCATCCTGCCTTTTGAGCTTGATTTTTATAAGCGTTTCGATTTCGACGCAGACTATGTGGGCAATCCCCTGATGGATGCCATCGACTCCTATCCTTACAACCCGGAGTTTTTGGTCCGCCATGGTTTGGAAGGGAAAAAATATATCGCCCTCTTACCGGGCAGCCGCCGGATGGAGCTGGAAAAGATCTTCCCGGAGATGCTGCGTGTACGTAAGCATTTCCCCGGTTATGCCTTCGTCATTGCCGGCGCCCCGGGACTCGATCCATCGTATTATGAACGCTTCGGCCTTACCAAAGAAGACCGCATCGTTTTTGGACAGACCTACGACATCCTGAAGCATGCGCATGCCGCATTAGTTACCTCGGGTACTGCTACGCTTGAAACTGCCTTGTTCAGGGTGCCGCAGGTAGTTTGTTACAAAGCGAACAGCCTGTCGGTAGGCATTGCGCGGATGCTCGTGAAGATCCGTTTCATTTCACTCGTAAACCTTATCGCAGACCGCGAAGTGGTCAGGGAGCTGATCCAGGAAGATTGTTCCGAAGCCCGCATCAGCACAGAGCTGCAAAAAATCCTGGGCGATTCGGACGAACGTACGCAGATGTTGAAAGACTATGAAGAGCTGGCTCAGAAGATAGGCCCTGCAGGCGCTTCTGCGCGTGCGGCTGCCGTTATTTTACAGGAGGCCCGTAAATGAGATATGTTTTTGGGCTGATCTTTTTACTCTCTGTCCTCTGTTCAGAGGCGAAGCAAATGAGGATCAATATCCTCGATGAGCTGAATACCCGCAAGATGAGCTTCAGTCCGCAGCAATGCGACTATTCAATGATACTGAACGAGGACAAGATCATCGCCGTAAAGCAGCAGGATGTGATCACGCTTTCATACATCGGCAAGAGCCAGGTTCATATCATCAAGAACGGGATCTCGGTGGGCACCTATAAGAAGATCGTGTTCAGCTCCGAAGATTCGCTTCCCTCCTTTAAGCTCAGCATTACCCTGCCTAAAACAAAGGTGGCGGTTTACGAAGATGTGCTGGAAGTGCAGGCTTACGATGGAGAGCTCTACCTGTTCAACCTTGTGGAGATGCCGCACTATATCGCCGGGGTCCTTGAATCAGAGATCGGTAATGTTCGCTACGAAGAGTTGCTGAAGGTACAGGCCGTGATCTCGCGTACCTATGCGCTCAAGCATATAGACAGGCACAAGCCTGAGGGCTTCGAGCTTTGCGATAAAGTGCATTGCCAGGTGTATCATGGAAAGAGCCGTTTCAATCCCGCGATCAAGCCGGCGGTAGATTCTACCGGGGAGCTGATCGTGGTGGATGAGAGCCTGCAGCTGATCGAAGCCGTGTTCTCTGCGAACTGTGGCGGACAAACCACTAACTCAGAAGACATTTGGTCGAAGCAGCGCTCATACCTGCGTTCGGTATGCGATACTTTCTGTATTACGGAAAAGCAGGCTTTCTGGGAGAAGCGGATTCCTAAGTCGCAATGGCTGGCCTATATGTCGAAGAAGCTGAACAAGCCGGTAAGCGACCCCTGTCTCATCCACATCAGCGACCGGAAGGTACTGCTGCCCTGCTACGAGATCAGCTATAAGGATCTGCGTGGCGACTTCAAGCTGCGCTCCACTTTCTTTGATATCGATGAAGATGGTGATATGATCGTGCTGAAAGGACGCGGCTTCGGGCATGGCGTAGGCATGTGCCAGGAAGGCTCCACGCGCATGGCCGCGCTCGGGTACCATTTTACCGACATCATTAAGCTGTATTATACCAATGTGCAGGTGGTCGACGCGCGCGATCTGAACCTGGAATAATTCCCGTTAAGCCATCTGCCCGTAAGCGCCTTTTCTTCCTAATGCTTTTAATACCTGGATATGCGATACCAGGGCATCCGTCAGGGTTCGTTTTACATTATAAGGATGACCGAATTCAATAGCCGTTTCTTCTACGATCTTCGAGATCTCCGGGTAATGCACATGGCAGATATTCGGGAATAAATGATGCTCGATCTGGTAATTCAGTCCGCCGATATACCAGCCTAACAGCTTGTTGTTCCGGGCGAAATTTGAAGTGGTATAAAGCTGGTGAAGCGTCCATTCATTCTCAATGTTCCCGTCGCTGTCGGGCACCGGTTGCGTGGTACCCTCTACCAGGTGAGCCATCTGGAACACCGTGCTCAGTATCCAGCCCGTGAACAGGTGCATCACCGCGAACCCGATCAGTACCTGCCACCAGGTAAAGGAAGTGAACAGCAAAGGAACGCCGATGGTCAGGAACAGGTAAATACTTTTAGAGATGAACAGCTTGGTATATTCTTTAAATGCGGTCGTATTCTGTTGCTCGAACATCCCCATCTTCTGGTATTTCATCATCTGGTTCAGATCCCTGCTCAGCATGGATAAGGTGGTTAAGCTGTACACTAAAAACGCGTAGATGTACTGGTAGCGGTGGATCCGCAGCAAGGGCGAGTTCGGCGACAGGCGGATGATGACCCGGTAACGGATGTCCTCATCGTACGTTTCGATATTGGTAAATGTATGGTGCAATACATTGTGCTGTACCTTCCAGGTAAACACATTGCCGCCCAGTATGTAAATGCTGCTGCCCAGCAAGGTGTTGATCGATTGCTTATTGGAAAATGAACCGTGATTCGCGTCGTGCATAACCGACATGCCCATGCCTGCCAGCAATACCAGGGGAATACCCAGCCATGCGTTGATGGGAATAAGCACAAGAATAAGATAGGGAATGATGTACATGGCAGCCATCGCGATCATCTTGTTGCGCATGGTACCGTTGTCTTTAGTAGAGATTCCTTTCTGTTTAAAATAAGCGTTTACATTTTTTCTGAGCGCTTTTGTAAATGGTAGGCCGCTGTTGCTGCCAAATCGTAATGTTTTCATTAATAATGATCAATTGGTTGGGTAATAGCCTAGCCTGGAGAAGTGGGTACAACAGGCCAGAAACAATCGGGTCAGAGCTAAAGGTAGTGTTTTTGTCGTTTTTTCTGATAATTAATATCATAAAGCCCTTTGCAATAATGTAAAAGCCTGTTGTTTGTACTGCCAATTCTCCGGATATCTTTCTTTACACCATTCTTTACTCCGATATTTTAATATATTTGGCCTCAGTATTTTTTGTATTTGCTCTCTCGCCTGGTCCCATGTTCTCTGGGGTCTGTACTGTATTTTTTATTCTTGAATAAGAGAATCTTATTTCAGATATTTATCGTACTCTAAAATTTTCAATCATTATGACCCAGGAGCTAAAAGACTTCTTCATTCAGTATAATAATGACAAGCCCTTAAGAATTCTGATTGTTGATGATGATAAAATGAGTCACATCGTAGTGGAGAAAATGCTGGTCATTTGTGGCTTTCTTGTAGAGAAATCCTACGACGGGCTGGAAGCGCTGATCAAGATCCGTAACCGGAATGTCCACTATGATTTTGTTCTGATGGATATTCACATGCCGAACATGGACGGTCTGACCGCCACCCGCGAGATCAAGAGCATCCGCGGCATGGAAACGCTTCCCATCTTTGCGCTCACCGGCGACTTATCCATGCAGGCCAAAATGCAGGTGATCTCTGCCGGCATGAGCGATTATTTCAATAAACCCCTGGATATAGACCGTTTGCTGGTAACCATCAAAAGTTACCTGTAGCATGCCGTTTGCGCAAGGCTATATCAACATTCACTCGCACCGCAAACCACAGCTGCCGGATGAATGGGTGCTGCGCAATGCCTATACCTGTATGCCTTCTGTCGCACCCGCTTATGCTCTTTCGGCCGGGATCCATCCCTGGTATATTCCGGGCTCCGGGTTGCCCGGGCTGTTCAGTCGCCTGGAGAATCTGGCAGATCATCCTTCGGTGCTGGCCATTGGAGAGTGTGGCCTCGACCGTTCCATTGTTACCGACATGGCGCTTCAGAAAAAGGTATTCGAATTCCAGCTGAGGCTTGCGCACGATCATCATAAGCCGGTCGTCATCCACGCGGTGAGAAGCTATTCCGACCTGCTGCCATACCTCAAAGCCAGCACGGTTCCCTGGGTGTTCCATCATTACCAGGGGAATATCTTGCAAACCCGCGAAATGCTCCGTTACCCGGCTTATTTCTCATTCGGAAAAAGCCTTTTCGATCCCTCGGAAAAAACGAAGACCGTGCTGAACGAGCTGGACCTGAACCGGCTCTTTCTCGAAACCGACACCATGCCCGTAACGATCGCGCAGGTATATGCGCAGGCGACCCGGCTAAAGGATATTCCGCTTGCTGTGCTCCGGCAGCAGATCATACAGAACCGGCAAGAGCTCTTCGC
>CALNCF010000347.1 GCA_937875035.1 uncultured Sphingobacteriaceae bacterium
CCGCTTTTATCCACCAGGGTCAGCGAGCCGATGCCATTCTGCCGGGCAACCCGGAAGTCGTCGGCGCCAAAGCTTGGCGCGATATGTACGATCCCGGTACCGTCTTCGGTGGTTACGAAATCACCGATGATCACTCGGAATGCGTCCCCGTTTTCAGGTTGTGCGTACGGAAGCAATTGCTCATAGCGGGTCCCTTCGAGCTCGGATCCTTTGAACCCGGCTTTTACTTCGAAAGGAATATTCTTATCACCTTCTTTATAGTCTTCGAGCTTCAGCTCCGCGTTTTTTTCGGGGAAGTGCTTTCCTAAAAGATCCTTCGCCAGGATCAGAGAAACAGGCTTAGCCGTGTACGGGTTGAATGTCTTTACCAGCACATAGCTGATATCCTTGCCTACAGCCAGGGCTGTATTGGATGGAAGGGTCCACGGTGTGGTGGTCCAGGCCAGGAAATACGTGTCTTCCGTATCGAAAGGAAGCGCTTTGGTTTGCTGAGAGGCCTCCGCTACCTTGAACTGTGCAACGATCGTGGTATCCTTCACCATTTTATAAGTGCCCGGCTGATTAAGCTCATGAGAGCTTAAGCCGGTACCCGCTGCCGGTGAATAAGGCTGGATCGTATAGCCCTTGTACAGCAGGTCCTTTTCGTACAGTTGCTTTAAGAGCCACCAAAGGCTTTCGATATAGTCGTTCTGGTAGGTTACATAAGGGTTTTCGAGATCTACCCAATAGCCCATCTTTTCGGTGAGGTCGTTCCATACATCGGTATAACGCATCACCTCCTTCTTGCAGGCCGCGTTGTATTCGTCTACTGAAATTTTCTTGCCGATGTCTTCCTTGGTAATGCCGAGTGATTTCTCTACGGCCAGCTCGATCGGGAGTCCGTGGGTATCCCAGCCTCCTTTACGTTTCACCTGGAAGCCCTGCAGGGTCTTATAACGGCAGAAGATATCTTTGATGGCACGTGCCATCACATGGTGAATGCCGGGCATGCCGTTCGCCGAAGGAGGACCTTCATAAAAAGTGAAAGGCTTGCCGGCAGGACGGGTCGAAATACTTTTCTCAAAGACATTATTCTGTTTCCAGTATTGGAGCACGTCTTTGCCGATCTGCGATAAATGGAGCTGCTTATATTCAGGATACTTCAAGGTAATGGTCGTTAATGGTTATTATTCTTCTTCACTTCCGGATTCTTCACCTGTACAACAGGCAGGCAAAGACCTGGTTTCCGGGTTAGCCGGACAATATACTTAATGAAACGCTTCTTGTCCAGAGTCCGGATACTGCAGAGGCTGTTGCAGGGTATCAGTGATGAAGCGCTGCTCCTGCCTAAACAGGCCTGTAACAGATGGTTTGCCCGGTTTAAACAAGCCGCAAATGTGCACTTTTTTTTGTGATTTTCAATGAATAATCCCCGGAAGCAGCGGGAATAAGCCCGCGTTTTTTACTTAATTTGCAGCCCGGGCAATATTTTTTATCCGCCTTAGTTTATAAGCATTATCCTCAGAATTATGAAGAAAAGATCCCTCTTGTTATTCCTGCCTTTACTGGTTTTTGCCTGGAACGGGTTCGCTCAGCAGATCCCTATCGGTGGCTGGAAGACACATCTGCCTTATTCGCAGGGACTGGATGTAGTGGAAGTAGGGTCGAAGATCTATTGCGCGAGTGAAAAGGGTCTTTTTTACCTCGACCGCTCGATGGGCTGGCAGAAGTGAGCATCAGCGCGATCGCTTATGATGAAACCACGGGCTCCCTCATTATCGGTTACCAAAATGCGAACATCGACATTATCCGAGAAAACAGGATCATGAATGTATCCGACATCAAGGTGAAGGACATCGTCGGTAATAAAACCATTACCAGCATATCCGTATCGGGCGGTGTAGCCTATATCAACTGCGGCTTCGGAACAGTCGTGTATGATCTTCAGAAGATGGAGGTGAGAGACACTTACATCCTGGGGGAAGGCGGACAGAACCTGGCTGTATATGCGGTGCTGCTGAACGAAGGAAAGATCTATGCGGCAACAGACAGCGGCATACTCGAGGCCAATGCTGCCAGCGCGAACCTGGCCGATTACCAGGCATGGAGAAGACATGACGCTTCGGATGCCTACCCGGGCGGAAGAGCCACGCATATCGTATTGTTTAATTCGCAGCTGTATGCGATGATCGCGAACCGTGTATACAGGTACAGGGCCGGTGCCTGGGAAATGCCTGTGGAAATTTACCAGGATGGACGGGAACGGCTCAGGTCGCAGAACAATAAGCTGCTGGTAAGCGGGAATAACCTGCTCAGCGTATACGACACAGATCTGGCGACGACGATGGTCTACCATACCCCGGGCTGGGTCGGAAGCCTGCGTTCGGTGATAAATGATATGAACGGCCAGGTGTGGGTAGCAGATGGGCTGAAAGGACTGCAACGGGTTACCGGTGAAGAGCAGGCCGAAAGCTTTTTTCCCGGCGGACCCTTCGATGTGCTTGCACGCAGGCTGTGGGTATCCAGGTCGAATGTGCTTGTAGCCGGCGGATCACTGGGTGATAATTACGGCAATCAATATACGCGTTCAGGCTTCTATAAATACAGGAACTACCACTGGGATAATTACAATTACCTGAATACCCCGGGTATGGATACGGTCTATGATGTTTCCAATGTGATCATTCACCCATCTAATGGGTATGATTATGTAGGTACCTTCGGGAGAGGCTTATACATATACAACAATGGTGTCTTCGTAAACCAGTATAACCCGGGGAACAGCAGCCTGCAGGATGCCGACGGAAACCCGGGCAATTACCGCATCAGCGGGATGGCTTTTGATTCGAAGAATAATCTCTGGATATCTAATCACTGGGCCGCGAAGCCGGTCTCGGTACTGAAGAGCAACGGGCAATGGGAGAGCTATGAGTTCCCCGGCGTGTTCCCTGATTTTAAATATGTATCCGACCTGATCGTCGACCGTAACGACCAGAAGTGGGTGGTTATGCCTAAGCTCTATTCAATCCTGGTGTTCAAAGAGAATGCGAACGGAACCGTTACCTATAAGAAATTAGGCAAGGGTGTAGGCTCCGGTAATATGCCGGTGGATGGCAGCGAGGTCTATTCCCTGTGCGAGGATCTTGATGGAAAGATCTGGGTCGGAACTAACAGGGGGATCGTGGTGTTTTACAGCCCTTCGAACATCCTGAAAGCGGGAGCCGACATCGATGCGCAGCCGATCCGTGTAGTGGATGGTGAATTCGTGCAGTTGTTATTGGAAAATGAAACCGTGACCGCTATTGCGGTCGACGGGGCTAACCGCAAATGGGTGGGTACACGCAACGGGGTGTGGCTGTTTTCTCCGGATGGGGGTAAGCAGATCCTTTATTTCAATGAAAAGAACAGCCCTTTGCTGTCTAACCGTATCAACGATATTAAGATCGACCAGCAAACCGGGGAGGTGTATATCGCTACCGAGAACGGGATGATCTCCTACCGGGGTACAGCCGTAGCGGG